>CAYUUJ010000210.1:0-4999 GCA_964447845.1 uncultured Anaerolineaceae bacterium | reverse complement strand
CCATCAGCCGCAGGGCTGAACGTTCCTCGGTCAGGGCATCGGCTAAATATACGCGGGTCATGTATTGATACTACATTAGGACACTCCCCGGGCGCATCCTGCGACTGGGGAGTGTTGTTCTCCGCCACTTGGGGGAGAAGTACAAAACGAGGGGCAGTTGCTGCATGTAAGCTCGGCTACTGCGGAAAAGACAATGAATTTGCTCCGTTAGTCCTGAAGGACGAACGTGATCTTCAATTGAACGCGGTATTCCACGATCTTTCCTTCGTTGTTCAGTTTGATCTGCTGGTTCTGGACCCAGGCAGATTTGAGATTCTTAAGGGTTTTATGTGCGCGTGCAACGCCGGTATTTATGGCATCCTCAAAACTAACGGAGGAAGAGGCGATGATCTCGGTTACTTTTGCGACTGACACGGTTGGGCTCCTTTTTGAGTTCGTTATAATGTTCGGTTCAGTTCGTGCCCACAGACGGGGACCTGTTGTCCCCTGCGCGTGCAAGGCATTCAACTGATTTTGGGGTCACTGATCGTAGAGTTTCTCTCTTTGAAGGGCGGGATGCCTGGCCAACCCCTGGATCCCGCGCATCTGCAGAGCACGAATGGCGCCTTGCTGTTTGTCAAGCCTGCGTGCAATTTCAACCGTGCTGAATCCACAAACATATTTCAGGATCAAAACCTCTTGCTGCGTATAGGTTAGTTCTTTCAGCGCCTCACGCAGGACTTGTGATTGGATCTGCGTGTCTATTTTTTCGTCGACGTCGTCTGCGTGGCTGAGTTCCACCGGGTCGGCTTCATCGAGCGAGATGGCCATCTTGCGGGTCCGGTAATGGTCGATCACGGAATTGCGGGCGATGCGGTAGAGCCAGGCCACGAACGGGGATGAGCCCGGCTTATAGGTATCCAGTTTTTCCCACACTTTCAGGAAGACGTGTGAGGTGATATCTTCTGCCAGCTCATCTTCAGCCACACGAAATTGGATGTATCGATGAATCCGTTCGAAATATGTCACATACAGGCTTGCGAACGCATCCCGATCACCTTGCTGGGAAAGACTGATCAAAGTCAGTTCGCTTGTGACGGGGATTGGTAGTTCATTGGACGGTAAGTCGTAGGTTTTAGTCATTGAATGATCTCTGTCTTGCGACGGGTGCAGAAAACACGCATCTAGGCATCAACCTTTCTCAATATTAAGCCCCTATAAATTGCCCATCTCATATACTTATCCTACAATAAACACTCCCCGGCCGCATCCTGCGGCTGGGGAGTGTCCTTCTCCGCCACTTGGGGGAGGAGATTTGGAGGTGGTCTGGTATTTGTTTACATCTCGAACTATTGTCTTTTTGCCGGGCAACCACCTGCCGGCATGGGGATGATATCGCCATCGTGTTTGCCGTGACCATTCAAGCCGTTAACGCTCACCGTGATCTCGTTATATGGATTCTTTTCGCTGCTGGTGGCGTGGCAGATCGTGATCTTGTCACCGCTGGTTGCCACCAGGCTCGTTGGGCAGCCGTCTTCCGGCACAGGGATGATATCGCCTGCATGCGTGCCGTGACCATTCAAGCCGTTAACACTGATGGTAATCTCTTCATACGGATTGGTTTCGCTGCTTGTGGCATGGCAGATGGTTATCTTGCCATCGATGACCACCACTGGGCTCGTTGGGCAACCGCCGATTGGCACCGGGAATATGTCGTTAGGGTGCCCAAGGTGCTCATCCATCAATTCAGTGGTATTGACAGTGACTTCTTGATACGGGTTTGTCTCATCGCCGGTGGCATGGCAGGCGTTGGCCGCTTGGCCAAAGGTGCAGGCAGCCAGCGTGAGCGCCAGAATCTGTGCGACCGTTACAATTTTGATTGTGATTTTGGTAAGTTTGTGCATTGTAATTAATACTCCATTGAAATGTGATTTGCAAAAAAATGATGATTGATCTGCGCTTATTTACCCTTGAAATTGGGGTTCTTCACGTAGCCTCCCTTGACCTTGGTGCCATCCCTGCATGTGTAGCCACTACACCAGTATGTCTTGCGCGTGCCCGGCGCGGGTTCTTTTTTCGAATCTGACCCGGAGTATTTATTCCCGGATTCCCGCTCGGCTCTCCAGCTTCTTCCCTTGGAAACAGTTTTCTTGGCCATTGTTTTCGCTCCCTTTTTTCTTCTTGGTGTGCCGGATGTCATTGCTTTTACAGATCATTCTTGCGCTGCGGATTAAAACCCAGCACAGCACCGTTTAATCGTATAACAAACACTCCCCGGGCCCCATCATGCAGCCGGGGAGTGTTTGTTCTCCGTCACTTGGGGGAGAAAAATAATGTCTAAATCACCAGTTTATGTCGTAAGGCCAGCGCCGCCGCTTCGGTGCGGCTGACAACACCCAATTTGGAGAGGATACTGCTTACATGGGTCTTAATTGTGGAAGGGCTCACAACCAACCTTCCGGCAATTTGCGTATTATTCAATCCTTCCACGATCAGCGAGAGCACGGCCCGCTCGCGTTCGGTGAGGTTGTAGCCCGGTGCGGGTGGCTGGCCGGCGGCATTGACCAGCGCCTGGGCGGCTTCCTGTGACAGGGTGGCTCGCCCGGCATGCGCGGCGCGGATCGCATTAACCAAATCTTCAGCGGAAACATCCTTGAGCAAGTACCCGATGGCGCCTGCCTCCAGTGCGCTTTTTACCAGCTGCTCTTCCTTGAAACTCGTCAATGCGATTACCTGGATGTGCGGAAATTTCTGACGTATTTCGCGCGTGGCCGTCGCGCCGTTCATATCCGCCATCACCATATCCATCAGGATGACATCGGGCTGAAGCTGGGCGCAGAGTTGGATGGCGGCCAGGCCGTTCTCCGCTTCGCCCGCGAGTTCCAGGTCATTGAAAGCCTTCAGGAAGGTCGCCAATCCTCTGCGCACCATGGCATGGTCGTCAACCAGCATCACGCGGATGGGTGAGGAGGAGCCGGTTTTCATAAGGCCTCCTTCTCTCCGGTTTCTTTCCAGTGGACGGTTAGTTCAGTTCCATGACCCGGCCGGCTGGTGATTTCCAACTGGGCGCCAACCGCGTCTGCCCTCTCGCGCATCATACTCAAACCATAATGACCGGATCTTGGTTTTTCAGGATCAAATCCCCGGCCATCATCGCGAATGCTCAATTCAATGCTCATATCAGCGTGCTTCAAATTTATTTCCAGTTTGGTGGCATTCGCATGTTTGGCGACATTATTTAGCGCTTCCTGGCATACACGATAAACCGCCACCTGTACCTCGGCCGGCAGTGCACCCTGACCCGTCACTATAACCTTGGCCGGGATATTCGTCCGACCGGTGAATGCATTACCCAACAGGTGCAATAGATCGCCAAGTTCAGCGTCGGTTAGAGTCGTGGGACGGAGTTCTGCAAGCAGCGCCCGCATTTCGGCCATGGCGCCGCGGGTCAATTTGCGCAAATCCTCGAGTGATTGGCGTGCCAGGACCTGATCCTGGTCCCATAAGCGCGGCAGGACTTCGGCGATCAGCCCCGCGGAAAACAGTGACTGGTTGACCGCATCGTGCAGGTTACGCGCCAGACGCTGGCGTTCTTCCAACACCGCAAGCGTCTGTGCATCTCCATAAAGTTCGGTATTGAGTATGGTGATCGCGGCCTGGTTAGCCACACTGAGCGCCAGGGCCGCGTGGTGGGGCGTAAAGTATTTCCCCTCCAGATGTGCTAAACCCAGGCCACCTAGAACGCGGCCCTTCACCACCAGGGGGACCCACATCCAGGACTGGACACTGTCAAGCAATACAGCGGCTTCATCCACTAGAAGTGAACGCAGGAATTGTGCCTGCGGATCGTCACTCCACACGTCATCGATGCGGATGGGCCTTCGCTCATTGAATAGCGCGGTCAGGGCTTCCGGACTCTGCATGTGGATGAGGAGGGGCGGGGATGCCTCCAATTGCGGCGTCCCGCGCATCGCCATGGTGAGCAGGGTTGAGCCATCCAACGCGAATAATCCGCCGTGGGTGTAGTTGAGTATCTCTCGTAATTGATCGAGGATCAGCCCCGGTTGAAGGTCGAGCGTGGATGCCAGGGTGTGTGAGATCTCCAGCAGCTTAGCCTGCTCATGGGTACGGGTTTCCACGCGCTGATGGAGGGACTGTTCCGCATGGATCCTTTTACTGACATCCCGGACGATCCCCAGCAAACAGGGCCGGCCCAGGTAAGCAAAGGCCGTGCCTCGCCACTCAGCATAAAGGGTTGATCCATCCCGCTTGACGTGCAGTGTGCGTAGATCGAACACGCCGTCCTTCTGGAACGCCCGGAGATGGTCATCGAATAAATCCTGTTCGTCAGGATGGATCAATCCGCTCAAGGGCATCCCAATGAATTCTTCGGGCGTATAGCCGAGCATGCGGCATGCCGCGGGGTTCACCTCGACCACCAGACGGGTTTCCAAATCGTGGATGATCAATCCGTCTTCGACAGCATCGAATATGCTTCGATACCGGAATTCCTGTTCTTCTGACTGAGGTCGGTTAGAGGCTTTGTTCACAATAATTTTCTATTACAGGTTTCCAATCATAAGTTGCGGATATGAAAAATGCCGGAGATGTATGCCTGTTCAAATTCAGCCCCTTCCCGCAACGGCGAATTTTATGATTCTCATAGACTCTGTAAGTATAAATATCATAGCATGGAATCAACCGTAACGATTATCGGCCTGATAGTTGACACCTTTCATTTGTATTATTAATCACGGCTCATGAGACTGACTGTGAAACGGACCGGAGAAAAAATGTCGACTTGTCGGCGGGGTATAATCCTGGACACAAGGCGATTACGACCGGCTTTCAGCCTGGGTGGATCACACGGGAGTGTATGTTCTGGCCCTGCGCGATGGATCTCTATCGACGGACTGCAACTAATACCGCTGCGCTGCTCCATCGACCCGATAAATCAACAAAGCGTCGATAATTTATCGGCGGTTTGTCATATATAAAACGCAATATCTAAAATCTATGT
>CAYUUJ010000209.1:0-5006 GCA_964447845.1 uncultured Anaerolineaceae bacterium | reverse complement strand
CACAAAAAAATTATGCCCTGGTGACTTGGAGACTTTGAGCCTTAGTGGTAAAAAGGTCATTTTCTTAGTTAGACGCTTGGGAGCGCCATTCCCGCCATTATAACAAACCCTCATCGCTCAATTATATACGCTGCGTAAGAGCAACGTAAGAGAAACAGGGCTATAATTCCGTCCAATGTCCGCCATCCAGCTTACCGCCCGGGCGGAAGCCCACCCGCACCAGCGCCCGCTCAACATGCTGCGTGACCTGCCGGCCGTGGCCGACCTGATCGAAATGTGCTTCGCCACCACCATGGACAGCGAGGGTGCGCGCTACGTTCAGGACATGCGCCGTGCCGGCTCGGATGCCAGCTTCTTGCGCTGGGCCACCCGCATGGCTGAAACCACCTCCCTGCCTCTGACTGGTTATGTTTGGGAGGAGGCGGGCAAGATCGTCGGAAATGCAAGCCTAGTCCCTTTTCGTCACAATCAACAACGCCTATATCTGATCGCTAATGTGGCTGTCCACCCGGACTATCGCCGGCGTGGGATCGCGCGCTCCCTCACCGAGCGCGCTCTGCAGCATGCCCATCAACGCAAAGTCAAATCGATCTGGTTGCACGTGCGGGATGATAATCCCGGCGCTGTTCAACTTTACAAGGACCTGGGTTTCGTCGAACGCGCACGTCGTACGAACTGGCTGGCGCACGGGGACAGCGCAGCCGGCGCCCCTCGGACAGCGATCTCCGTGAGCGCGCGTCACCCGCGCTATTGGCCTCAACAACGGGAATGGCTGCGCCGCCTCTACCCGGACGAACTGGCTTGGTACCGTTCGTGGAGCTTTTCGGCCCTCAAACCGGGTTTGTGGAATTGGATGTATCTGCTCTTCGTGGATGCAAAAGTGCGGCAGTGGGTGGCCCTGCACGAGTCTCAGCTCGAAGCCGCGCTCGCCTGGAGTCCCGCGGGGCGTGAACCACATGCATTGTGGCTGGCAGCCGGCCCGGGGTCCAGCCGCGACGCGGTGGCAGCTGTCCTGCTACAAGCCCGGCGCGCCCTCAGTCAGCATGCCAACCTTTCTCTGGATTATCCGGCGGGCGAATCGGTGGAAGCCCTGCAGGCAGCCGGGTTTAAAATGCAACGCACATTGATCTGGATGGAAACGGATCACGCAACTTTCCAGCCCGGTTCTCGTATTCAAAAATAAAAGGAGTCACAATGACAAAATTTTTCCTGCGTTGGGTCATCAACGGCATCGCCCTCTATCTTGCCATCTTCCTGTTGGACGGCCGCGGCCTGGAGTTCACCGGCGACTGGCTTTCGATCGTCTGGCTGGCCCTGATCTTCGGACTGGTGAATGCGTTCCTGCGCCCGCTGCTGGCGTTGTTGACCTGCCCATTGATCATCCTGACCCTGGGTTTGTTCACGTTATTGATCAACACCTTCCTGTTCTGGCTGACCGGTCAGATCGGCCAGGCGTTCGGCCTCGGCCTTACAGTGGAAGGCTTCTGGCCCGCTTTCCTGGGCGGTTTGATCGTGAGCGTGGTCAGCATTGTGCTGAGCATGATCGTTAAAGACGACGGGAAGGGTAAGAAAGGTTAAAACCTGAAATTCAACGCAAAGACGCTAAAAGTGCCTAACAAAACCAACATTGTGTCACGGTGTGAGTGAGCCCCCCGTGCGGGTGGGCGAGTGAAGAATCTCCTCATGACCAAAAAGAAATCCTTCGGTCGCGAAGACCGCTCCCTCACTTCGTGACACGTTTTGTTGGCGGTTCTAAGGAGTCCTTCTGCTTTGTGCTGCATATACAACTACTGGATCTATAAATAATATACAACGGCAGTCTACCTAGACCGCCGTTGTATTTTATGACAGGAAGGGGGATATGGTTTCGAGGATCAGTTGCAGGAATCGCCACTGATTGATCATCAACAGCGCCAGGAAAACCAAAAGGGCAATTTGAAGCCATTTCCGTTCGGCATACTCCGAAAGTGAAATGCCGGTAAATAGAACCAGGGCATACGTCCAGTTTGCAGAATAAAGGAAAGGTTCGAACCCATAGCCCATATGCAAAACAAAGTTGAACAGGATGCACAGCAGAAAGGCCAGGCGTAGATCCGCTTTGCGCGTGCGGAATAAATTCCAGGCAAACGCCAGGACGGCCGCCAGCACGAACAAAATCCACACCGCCGCCAGCGCCTGGCCCAGGCCATCGTACCCGCTATAACTGAATGCACCCGGGGAAATTTTAAAGAAATTGAAACGCGGAAAATATCCGCCCACTTCCTCGGTCAGCACAAAAGGCTGCGGTGCAACGATGCTGTACAGAAAGATATTGCGGACCAGCAAAATAGCACGGCCGATCAAACGCCAGGCTGGCTGATCGAAGATCGGGATCGAGTATTCGCTTTCCACCCCCGCATCGGATGGGATGAAGAACATCAGCGCCGAAGGATACACTGCAGCGTGCAGCAGAGTCAACGCGATGGAAGCCACCGAGACCAGCAGGCCGTACATGAAGATGGTTTTCAACCTCGGCCTGGCTACCAGGAAGCCGATAAAAGTCTGGATAAAATTCGTGATGGTGATACCGAAAGTCAGTACACCGACAGCGACCAGCGCGGGCAGGGATGTATTTTCATGGGACAGCAGCACAAAAAACAGCAATAAGACCGCCGCAGAGAAAATGTACGACTCAACGATCGATCCGAAAAGCAGATGGGATGTGCTGGCACCCAATATACAGGCGATCAACAAGGCATAGGCGCGCGAACCCGTCCATTTATTGACGAAAGACCAGGTTAACAGGACACATAAGGCACCCATCAGAGGGATCAGCAGGAACGTCGCGGCCAGTCGGTCGCCATTAAAAAATAATGCGAAAGCCCACGCGATCGGCGTGAGAATGAAATAAGCAAACGGATGCACCGCCCGCATTTCCGCTGATCCTGTGGAGGAAGTCAGACGATTGATCCATGCAAAATTATCGGCGGCGAAAAAGTTTTCCGTCAAGTCCAGGCCTGGACGGTTGAAGACGTGGGCGAGGGACAGATATGCAAGAAAGAAGGCAAAACTTGTCAGAATACCGGGCAGGTTATCCTGCATAAATATGGCCAATCGCGATTCCTGCCAGCTATCAGGAATACCGTGTTTGTCGAGCATATGCCGGCCCCAGCCAATCAAGATGAGTGCAAACATGGCTAACGCCACGAACCATTTCCACCCGGCCCGGCCCGGGAGAAAAAGCATGCGATCGAACAAGTTGGGATACTGCAAACACAGCGCGATCATCGCCAGGGCAAAGACGAAAGCCAGGAAAACGGTCAACAGGCTGATGGTCGAGGAAAAGACCCGAGGCGCTTCACGCAACATCAGGACGCCCAACGTCCCCAGCAAAGTCAGGATGAATAATGTAATGAAGGGCAAACTCCAGGCCGGGTAATAATGGCTGATATACCCGCTGACGAAGAACGAGAACGGCAGGCTGATCAGCCAGCCGGGGATCGCACCGAGAATGGATCGCATGGAAATCATCAGGAATAATACGGAGCCAGGGCGGTCAGGATCGCATGCAGGAAACTCCAGTTATTGATCATAAGCGCGGTGATGAAGGTCAGCACTCCGGCCTGGAACCATCTATTATCCGCCAGGTCAATAAATGAGAAGGCTGTAAAAAAGACGACCGCATAGGTCCAGTTCCCGGAATACAGCAGAGGGTCATCCCCATAATTCATGTGCAGCACGAAGTTGAAAAGGATACAGCTCAGCAAGGCGGCTTGCAGCCTGGCGCTTGTGGGAGATTTGATCATTTTCCAGCCGAATAAACCGCCGGCCAGCAAAAGGATCAGGAACCACGTGCGTGCCAGCGAACTGCCAAAGCCGGCGTAGGAGTTGATCAGCGCGCCATTCCATCTGTGCTTGTAGGTTTGAAAACAGGGGAATGTACAACCGGTTTCCTCCAACAACATCAAAGGCCGCGGCGCCACCACACTGAATAAAGTGATCGTCCGGCCCAGCGCATTCGCCCGTTCCAGGACCAGCTCCCCGCTTTTGTGGAACAGGTCAAACGCATACCGGTCTTCCGCCAGCAAATTCGAGGGGATATAAAAAGGCTGACTGGTGGGGTATATCTTCGCTTGCAGGAAAGCCAACACAAGGGCGGCCGTGATCACAAGCAGTACATATTTTCCGATCTTCGGGATCTTCAGATCCATAAAACCGAACATGATCAATGATTGAATGAAATTGGTCAATGTAATACCAAACGCTAAAAGCCCCACCAGCACGAGCCCTTTCAAATTCGGGTTAGCGCGCTGGATCAGGACCAGAAATGAGATCAAAACAGCGGCGGAAAAAATATAAGTCTCAAGGGCGACGCTCAAGACCAGGTGGGAGGTCGTCAGTCCCAGGAGTGTTGCCACCAGCAAAGCGAAGGTTTTGTTGCGGGAGCGTTCCTTCACGAGTCTCCAGGCCAGGAAAACACATAGCGCACCTGCAAAGGAGTTCAGGAACAAAACTGCGAACAGTTTGTTCCCCGCCAACAACACCGAAATTATCCCAGTCAGAGGTCTGAATAAAAGGAAAGAAAACGGATGGACAGGCCGCATCTCGATCAGTTCGTCGGCCGGCGCGGCGAAACGGTTGAACCAGCTGGCCGAGTCGGTGTCGTAAAAATTATCATCGGGCATGATGCCCAGAGTGATGGCCAGGGAATAATAAGCAACGAAAAATAACGCACTCAACGCGAGGCCTGGAATATTTTCCCTGGCGAATGCGAATGCCTGGCTTTCTTCCAGGCGCCGACCCCGCCCACGCGTTTCCACCCAGCGCAACAGGAAAAATGTGCAAACCGATGCAGTCAACAGCACGGTTGCAAATACCGGCAGATTTGAGTTATCCAATCCAAGCAGCGCGGGGTCGAATTGATCCGGAAATTGCAGGCATAAAATGACGACTGCGATTGTGAAACCCAGACAGATCAGCCAGGTTAATGCGTCCAATCCATACGCGCGCCAGTTCGTTCGAGGCTC
>CAYUUJ010000208.1:0-5007 GCA_964447845.1 uncultured Anaerolineaceae bacterium | reverse complement strand
AGGTCTACTTTAGAGGACTGCCCTGGAAGGCGCTCGCGCATGGTTTGATCGCGATCAGCCCTATCCTGGCATTCTTCTTATGGCGCGTCTCCTATTATGGAATGGCATTTAGCAGAGTGGAGGATGAATTTTTTGGCCGCGGACTTTTATCCCTGGGGTTTGCTTTTATTACCTGGTCGGATGCATTCCGGACGCTCTTCGCTGGCAATACGCAGGCGGCTGCATATTATTGGGTTGAATGGGCTTGTATTGTGCTCGGGATTACCGCGTGCATCGTCGGTTTACGGCGACACCCAGAGTTGGCCTGGTTCGGCCTGGCCGTCGTACTGCTTTCATTCACCAGCGGCCCAGCGCAAGGGATGCACCGTTATATCCTCGGCGCTCCGCCTGTTTTCCTGTTCCTGAGCCGTCTCGGAAGCAACCCCGCCCTGGATCGGACCTGGACTGTCGCATCGATCCTGTTGATGGGCATGCTTGCTACGCTCTTCACGTTCGATATGTGGACCGGATGATTCCGAATTAGCAACCAGATTTAACAATTTGCCGGTAAGCGACAAACCCAAGGGTTTGTAATTTCAACCAGGCTTACAAAACCGCAAACTGCCGGGAAGGCGGTTTTCACAATAGGTTTGACTTGAGTAATCCAAGAGTTTATTATTGAGGCGGGCTGTGCATGACCGAGGGAGGTAGAAGGAAAACCCCTTATGTCATGTCAGCCGCTTTATTAAAATTAAATATGCACACTCAGACTAGTTCATTCGTAGCATATCAAACAATTCATCGAATCCACCATAATTTAGAGGTGGAATGCTGCCCAGGGGCAACATTTGGATCGATTACGGAATTGCATACATCCTTTTTTAACCTGGGGGTGATCTAATAGAAACATCCATGGATATGAATATCCAACCCGAACTTCCTCCGGCTGATGCAGCTGGATACCCGCCATTTCAATACAGGTAAGTTAATGAAGAAGCAGCCGATTCGGGTGCTGGTGGTCGAAGATCTGCCGGACGATGCCGAGCTGATGATTTTACAGCTGCGCGGCGAGGGCTTTGAGCCGGACTGGCAAAGAGTCGAGGATGAGGGGGGTTTTCTCAGCGCGCTGGATCAAACGGTGGATTTGATCCTGGCCGATTACACTTTGCCAAAATTCTCAGGCCTACAGGCTCTGGCGCTGCTGAAAGAGCGCGGACTGGACATTCCATTGATCATTGTCTCGGGCACGATCGGCGAAGAGATCGCGGTCGAAGCCATAAAGGTCGGAGCATACGATTATGTACTAAAGGAAAAAATGAAGCGCCTGGGTGCCTGCGCCCGAAACGCATTGAGGGAGAAACGCTTACGGGATGACGCCGGGAGCGTGGAGGCAGCCCTCAAAGATAGCGAGGTGCGTTTCCGCAAATTGATCGAGAATGCGCCGGACGGTTTCTCGCTGTTGGATTCGAACGGACGCTTGAAATATGCCAGCCCCTCCACTCAAAGGATCCTTGGTTATACGCCTGAAGAGATCCTGGGGACCGAGCCTGCCCATGCGACGCATCCCGATGATCTTCCGGATTTATTGGTCCAGCTGGCTGACCTAATTCAAAATCCAGGCAAGACCATTACAACACGATACCGTTTCCGCCATAAGGATAATTCCTGGCGCTGGCTGGAAAGCACAATTACCAACCAGCTGAATGATCCGAGCGTTCAAGCGATTGTTTTTAACTATCGCGATTTCACTGAACGTCAGCAAGCGGAAGCAGAGTTGCGCGGGACCGAAAAAAAGTATCGGACCTTGATCGAACAGCTTCCGGCAGTCACCTATCTGGATTTTCTGCAGGATCAAGTCCGGCAGGGCGAATCCACCAACGCCTACCTGAGTCCGCAAGTGGAGACTCTGCTGGGCTATCTACCCGCCGATTTTTATGGCGATCCTGCACTCTGGGCGCGGCTGATACATCCCGACGACCGCCAGAGTGTTTTGGCGCGCAACGTCGAACACTATACAACCCGGACTCCCTATCGCGATGAGTATCGAATGCTGACGCGCGCCGGAAACCTGATCTGGGTGCGGGACGAATCAATTGTGGTGGCCGCTGACGACGGTACGCTGACCAGCCAGGGCATCATATTTGACATCACTGAACGAAAACAGGCGGAGGAAGCGCTTAAGAAAAGTGAGGCAAATTTAGCGGCGGCGCAGGGCATTGCCCATATTGGCAGTTGGGAGTTGGAACTGGCAGACATGGAGGATTTAAACAACAACTCCTTACGCTGGTCCGATGAGGTTTTCCGCATCTTCGGTTACCTGCCAGGCGAGATCCAGGTATCGGACGAGGTATTCTATGGGGCAGTTCACCCGGAGGATAGAGACAGAGTTGCCGAAGCGGTCAACACAACGTTAAGAACAGGCGAGACATACAGCCTGGATCATCGGATCATCCGACCTGACGGCGTGGAGCGGATCGTGCATGAACAATCTGAGATCATCCGGGACGGGCAGGGTCGTGCTTCAAAAATGGTTGGAACCGTTCAAGATGTGACCGAACGCAGGCTCGCCGAGGATAGGCTGGTTCACGAGCGCTATTTACTACAAACGTTGATGAACCTTTTGCCGGATCGAATCTATATAAAAGATCTCGAGAGCCGCTTTCTTCTCAAAAATCTGGCGGATGTACGCGCAATGGGCGCAGCTTCCATGGAGGAAGTGATCGGTAAAACGGATTTCGACTATTACCCGCAGGAATTGGCCGCACAATACTTCGCCAACGACCAAACCATCATCCGATCCGGCGAGCCACTGATTGATTTTGAAGAACCTGGCATTGACCAGACGGGCAGTCAGCGTTGGCTCCTGACAACCAAAGTGCCTCTGCGCGACAGCCAGGGTCAAATTATCGGCCTGGTTGGAATTGGACGGGACATCACTGAACGCAAGCAGCGCGAGGTGGAATTGGAAGCTCTCGCATCCGTAAGTGCTGCGCTGCGCAAAGCGGCCACCCGGGCAGAAATGCTTCCGATCATCCTGGACCAGTTATTCGGTTTGCTAAAAGTGGATGCAGCCTCCCTGGCAATGCGTGATACCACCAACGGCGAGACCGTGATCGAGCTGGCAGGCGGCAGTTGGTCCAGTGGTACCGGCAGGCGCATCCCGGCCGGCGAGGGGATCAGTGGTCAGGTCATCGCAACCGGTAATCCTTATCTGAATAACGACGTCGATACCGATCAGCGCTATATCCCGCCACTTTCAGATCAGAAATTATCAGCAGCCGCCTGTGTGCCTCTCAAGGCGCAGGAACAAACGATCGGGGCATTGTGGATCGCCCGGCAGAAGCCGATCAGTCCGATTGAAGTGCACCTTCTCACTGCGATAAGCAACATTGCCGCCAGCGCCATTCAGCGCGCCACCTTGTTTGAACAAACCCAAAAACGACTGCAGCAGATCTCAGCATTACATTCAATAGACATCGCGATCAGCAGCAGCTTCGACTTGCGCTTCACGCTCAATATCCTGCTCGAGCAGGTCTCCAGCCATCTGGGTGTGGATGCAACGGATGTGCTGTTGCTTAATCCGCATACACAAATGTTGGAATATGTGGCCGGACGGGGTTTCCTTACCGGAGGGATGGACCGCTTAAAGCTCCGGCTGGGGGAAGGTGCGGGCGGACAGGCTGCCCTTCAGCGACGGATCGTGAGCATACCGAATTTACAGAAAAGTGAAGGCGTTCTGGTTCGCATGGATTTTTATAAATCCGAGAGATTTATCTCCTACTATGGTGTACCCTTGATCGCCAAAGGACAGGTCAAAGGTGTACTGGAGATCTTTCATCGGAGTGCTCTTAATCCGGATCCCGATTGGTTGAATTTTCTAGAAACTCTTGCCGAACAAGCGGCGATCGCAATCAACGACGCCACCATGTTCGATAATTTACAACGCTCGAATACCGAGCTGATCCTGGCGTACGACGCGACCATCGAAGGCTGGTCCCGCGCCCTGGATCTGCGTGACAATGAGACCGAGGGTCACACCCAGCGCGTGACAGCGACGACATTAAATCTCGCCAGAATAATGAATCTAGCCGAGACTGAACGGATCCATTTACGCCGTGGATCGCTTTTACATGATATCGGCAAGATGGGCATTCCTGATTCCATCCTGTTAAAACCCGGCCAACTTACCGATGAAGAATGGGTGGTTATGCGCAAACATCCGGTTTACGCTTATGAATTAATCCGCCCGATCGAATTTTTGCGACCGGCTCTGGATATCCCCTATTGTCATCATGAAAAATGGGACGGGACAGGTTATCCGCGCGGCCTAAAAGGAGATCATATCCCCATAGCAGCTCGCATTTTCACATTGGCAGACGTTTGGGATGCCTTACTTTCAGACCGGCCTTATCGAAAAGCCTGGACGAAGGCGCAAGCCAGGGGCTATATCATTTCTGAAAACGGAAAACACTTCGACCCAGCCATTGCGGATGTGTTCTTAAAGATGGAAGAAGAGGATTAACGGAACCCGCTTATCGGTGCGCGCGGGATGCGTTTTTCGGTCCGCTATGTGGAAGTGGACTTAAGTTCCGGGGAAATTAATCTGGGGTAGAATTGCCATTCTCGGTACGAGAGTGGATTAATTTCTCCCCAGCAGAATTCTGAGGAACGGATGTTCAAGACACAGAATTTATACCAAAATGATCCGGTGTGGAAAAGCACAGCCCTGGGAAATTCATCCGAGACGATCGGCGGGTGGGGTTGTCTTCTCACGTCCGTGACGATGATGTTGAATGGCATCGGATATAGCGAGTCTCCCGAATCCGTTAATGACAAAATGAAGGCGGCCGGCGGATTTCAGGGAGCGTTTTTTATTCCGAGCGTGCTGCCCTATGTCTTCCCCAATTCTGCCTACCGCGACATGGAACCTTGTGAAACCCGTCCAGCTCCACTCGACCGGATCGATTCAGCGCTGGCCGCCGGCAAACCGGTGATCGTACAGGTGGATTGGAACAAACAAGCCGGCAT
>CAYUUJ010000207.1:0-5017 GCA_964447845.1 uncultured Anaerolineaceae bacterium | reverse complement strand
TGAAAGACCGGGAAACCATTCGGAAGGCGGACTATGAGTTATTGGAACGAGATATTATTCATCGCGCTGCTGGTGCTGATCAATGGCATTTTAGCCATGTCGGAGGCAGCGCTGGTGGCCTCGCGCAAGGCCCGGCTTCAGCAACAGATCAATGACGGCGATAAGGCTTCCCGTATTGCACTCAAGCTGATCGAAGATCCCAATGTGTTCCTATCCACCGTGCAGATCGGCATCACGCTGACAGGTGTCCTGGCTGGCGCTGTGGGCGGCATTACAATCACGGCCTCACTTGCGGCGGGATTTGCGCGCATCCCCGTGCTGTCAGCCTACAGCGAGTCGATCGCGATCGGAATCGTCGTGCTGAGCATAACCCTCGTGTCTTTATGGCTGGGTGAGCTGGTCCCGAAACGGCTTGCGTTGCACAGCCCGGAGCGCATCGCGCGCGTAGTGGCCGGGCCGATGTTATTCATTTCGAAAGTATTTTTGCCGCTCATCAAACTGCTGAGCGCGTCCACCAACCTGGTGCTGAGGCTGATGGGAATCAAACCGTCCGACGAACCTCCCATCACGGAAGAGGAACTTCACGTATTGATCGACCAGGGCACCCAGGCGGGTGTCTTTGAAGAATCGGAACAGGATATGGTTCAAGGTGTGTTCAGCCTGGCCGATCAGCGCGTCTACTCGCTGATGACGCCGCGTACGGAGATCGTCTGGATGGAGGTGAATGACACCCCGGAAGAGATCCGTCGCAAAGTGGCTGAAAGTTCCTTCTCGCGTTTCCCTGTTTGCCAGGGGAGTCTGGATACCATCCTTGGGATCGTGAAGGCCCGCGACATCCTGGTCCCAAGCCTGGCCGGTGAGCCGATCAGGCTTAAAGATAAACTCCGCCCGGCGCTTTACATTCCCGAGACAACTTTTGCCTCGCGGGCGCTCGAGATCTTCAAAGAGCAGAAGCGCGAACTCATGCTGGTGATCGACGAGTTTGGCACCCTGCAGGGATTGATCACGCTCAACGACATCATTGAAGAGATCGTGGGCGACTTCGAAATGGAAGCACAGGCAACACAACGCCAGGACGGATCCTGGCTGCTGGATGGGATGCTCCCCGTGGATGAGTTTAGAGAAATCTTCAAGGTGAAAGCGCTGCCGCATGAAGATGAATACGAGACATTGAGCGGCTTCGTAATGATGTCACTTGGCCGCGTACCACAAGCCGCTGACCATTTTGAGTGGAGCGGACTGCGTTTTGAAGTCATGGATATGGATGGCCGTCGGGTAGACAAGGTGCTCGTTACCACCCTGCCTGCTCGCTCCACTGTACCCAGCTCAGGAACCAAAGCTACCAAGCATTGATCGGTTAGAAAATCTTAATCTAGACCGTAAACATGCCTGTCTGGGGGTTGTACAGACGATTCGGTCTGAAATTCCAGCCTGGCCTTCAATGGTATAATCTCCGCCCGTATGAGCCCCGAGACCCTCTCACAAAAAACAAAAGTTTGTCCCACCTGCGGTACGCGACTGAGCGAGAATGCCGCGCGCTGTCTGGTATGCGGCACTGAATTAAGGACCGGTGGAAAACCGGAACCGAAGGCCGCCAAAAGAGCGGAGCGATCCGTGCAGGCTGCGCGCATGCCGGAAGTAACACTGAGCCTGCCGGCCGCGTTGGGAATTCTGGCGATCGTGCTGCTGATCGGCGCAGCGTTGGTGTTCTTTGGATTGCGCGCGGGCGGCCGCGTCGTTGAACCGACGGCCATCGCCAGCGTTACTGTGACCGCCACGCCCAGTGTGACTGCCACGGAAACACAGATACCGACCGCCATCCCATCTGCAACGTTACAACCGCCTCTGGATTACACGATCAACCCTGGAGATACTTGCGGTGGGATCGCCTTTCTCTTTGGCGTGAACGTGCAAAGCATCATCGTTTTAAATAACCTGCCTGCCTCATGTAATAACCTGGTCGTGGGTCAGGTGCTCAAAGTCCCATTTCCGACACCCACCGAGCTTCCCCAGGCGACCAACACACTCGAGCCATCCGAAGCTACCAAGGCTGCCTGCGAAAAGGTCATCATCACTGTCCAAGATACCGATTCGCTTTCGAGCATTGCCTTGAATTATGCCGTACCAATGCAGGCCATTAAAGACATCAACGGTCTCTCCACCGACAATGTTTTCATCGGACAATCTTTAATCGTCCCGCTGTGTGCGCGGGCCGCTACCCCTGGCCCGACCCCCACAGCGACGATCCCGCCTCCCTACCCCGCCCCGAACCTGCTCCTGCCTGCGGACGGCGGTGCCTTCACCCTGGCGAATGATGTTGTCACGCTGCAGTGGGCTTCCGTCGGTACCCTGCGGGACGGGGAACGCTATCAGATAACCGTCGAGGACGTGACCGCCAGTCAGGGCCGCCGCATCACGGACTACGTCACAGATACAAAATATATTGTGCCCACGTCCTTCCGTCCGAACGACAATGTTGCCCATATCATGCGCTGGTGGATCACGCCGGTCAGACAGGCCGGCACGGACGAACAAGGTCAGCCGATCTGGGTCAGCGCAGGTGCGACCAGCGAAAAACGCGTCTTTAGCTGGACCGGGATCGCAGTCGAAGGCACACCTGCTCCTTAAACAAAACGCGAATAATCAACTCCCCGCCTGGCAGGTGGGGAGTTTTGTTATCCGATCCCTTGACAAGCCTGCCAAATTGCTTATAATATGCACAATATTCATAAATTTGAATAATCGAATATATAACGTTAGGAGCATAAAATGCCCTTCCAGCTTGAATTAGAGAAGACAGATACACCCGTTGTTTCGATTGCTCTGGAACCGGCTTTGAACGCCTTCGGCAGCCTGCTGTTGCTGGCCAAGCACGAGAGCGATCCCGGTATCCATCCATGGGTTACAAAAACGCGGTCCCAAATGTCCGCTGAAGAATATTTCCGTCACCGCCTGGTGGCGATCGGTCTGTACTACGCGGTAGCCCCCCAGCAGAGCTTTGCATCCTTCCCCGATTATCTTTCCGATCTTGAATCCGCTCCAGCCGCACGGCTGAGGGATGTGATGTTGGAAGCCTATACCGGCATCTGTGCCGAAGGCGGGAAAACCAAACGGAAACAAAAAGTGAATTGGGAAGAGATCCTGACCTCCCCGAAAAAATATGTGGAGTTTCTCAAGACCGGCTTCGGCGATGAGCACGTGGACGATGAACTGGAAACGCGTGCTTATGACTACGTGCTGGACCCGGAGGCGATGAAGCGCATGATCGTCGACCATATGCGCTGGTTCTGGGTAACCCATCTGGAGGCGGAGTGGACTCGTGTCCGACCGATGATCGAGCAGTCCGTGCATGCATTTCAGCGCGTGGATCTCAGCGGGATGTCGCGGATCGAGACCGCCCGCCTTGTGACCGGCCAGGAACTGAACGATCCCTACTGGGTTGAAATGCTGGAGAAAGCCGGAAGGGTCATATTCGTCCCCAATGCGCATATCGGCCCATATATCCATAAATCCATGGTGAACGAAACCCTGCACGTGTTTTTTGGCGCCCGCCAACCGGACAGCGAAGAAGAGCGCATCCCCGAATTGGATCGGGTCGATATTGTGTCCCGGCTCTCCGCCCTGGCAGATGACACCCGCCTGCAGATCCTGCAGATGATCGCGGAGGACGGCGAGATGCGCGCTCAGGACCTCATCGATGCCTTGCGCTTGAGCCAGCCGAGCGTCTCGCGTTATTTGACGCAACTCACCGTCGCGGGGTATTTGCTGGAACGGCGCGCGAACAGCGCCAAAGTTTATTCACTCAATCGTGACCGCATCGAAAAGACGCTTAAAGCTGTCTCCGCCTTTTTACTCGGTCATTGACAGGTTATTCGAAGAGAGGAGCACATCATGAATCACTGGCATCTGGAAGCAATGGCTGAAATTAATAGAAGAGGGATCGAGCACGAAATGAGACACATCCGGCTGGAAGAGCAGACGCTCGAAACCCGGCTGGATAAACCCGGCTGGTTCACACGCCGGATGTTCGAATTCGCCAACTGGATGATCTCCACCGGCAAGCAGCTGCGCCGCCGTTATGAGGTCCCCGTCAACGGCTGCCAACCGGCATCCCCCAAAAGCTTTGCGCGCTAAAATGGTGATTCTTTTGTCGAAATTCACCACTGATAAACACGGATAAACACCAATGATTTGAAGAAAACTCTACTCTCGTCGCCACAAAAATCATTTTTATCTGTGTTCATCTGTGGTTAAAAAAAGGAATTTCAAAACACTCTCGAGTGACGATTCCACTGAGGAGAAAAATAATGCAGACCCTGATTTCCAAAGCAAAAGATGTTTATAACGAATACCCGCGCGCCTTCTGGATCTATAACGTGATCGTATTTATTGACCGGTTCGGCGGGTTCATGTTGTATCCATTTTTCGCGCTTTACTTGACCCAAAAGTTCGATATTGGAATGTCCACGGTCGGGCTGGTGTTCATGGTCTTTTCCATCTCGGGATTCGTCGGCAGCGCGCTGGGAGGCGCGATCACGGACCGGGTTGGACGGAAAGGCGTGATCATCTTCAGCCTGGTGCTCTCAGCCTTAAGCGCCCTGGCCATGGGCCTGGCCCCCACCCTGTTCATCTTTGTAGCCATCGCCGTGATCGTCGGTACGCTTTCGAGCATCGGCCACCCCGCCCATGAAGCGGTGGTGGCAGACCTGCTGCCGCCGGAAAAACGAGCGGAAGGATACGGGATCATCCGTGTGGTCTTCAATCTAGCGGTCATCATCGCACCGGCGACTGCCGGATTGCTGATCGCCCGGTCATACCTTCTGCTTTTCATCGTCGACGCGATCATCAGCTTGATCGCGGCTGCTATTGTGCTGTTCGCGCTCCCCGAAACCAAACCGAAAACGGACGCGGATGCCGAACCCGAAAGCGTTGGTCAGACCTTCGCGGGCTATGGTCGGATCTTCAAAGATTTTCCATTCGTGGCTTTTGTGGTCGTCACGATCATGATGTCACTTGT
>CAYUUJ010000206.1:0-5022 GCA_964447845.1 uncultured Anaerolineaceae bacterium | reverse complement strand
TGCTGGTCGCTTTTGGCTGGTCGATCCGGGCTGCGCAGCGAGGCGGCATGTTCGGGTTGCTGATCGCATTGGGGCTGTATTCAATGGGTGCCGCGCTTTCAGCGGGCGGCTTACGTGCACAGCGTACTCCAGAGCTTTGGTCCCCGGGCGCGTATCCTGCTCAAGCTGACATTATGCTCTCCACGCTTAATGATCTCTCGGAATGGGAGACAGGTTATATCGACAGCCTGCCGGTCACGATCACCAATGTCGACTCAGCGGCGTTACTATGGGTCTTACGCGAGAACGAAGTGGATCGAGTCAATATCCTCGATATGACCTCCTCGCCGCCGATCGTGATCACCTCCCTGGAAGCCGACCCGAGTCTCGCGGCCGTCTATCGCGGTCAGGACTTTACCTGGCGGCAGGAACCCCAATGGGAGGGTCTTCTATTTGCGAGTCCATGGGAAGCGATCAGCCACTGGCTGCGTTGGTTGTTCCTGCGTGAGTTACCTCATTCTTCTGAGACGATCCTGCTGTGGGCGCGCGATGATCTATTCCTGGACGCTGCACCCTCCCCTTAAAGAACGCTTCGGACCGCCCCCGGGCCGGTCTCCGCTATGATGAAGCGTTCCTCCCCTCCTTACATTATCGCCATAGACGGCCCCGCGGCGTCAGGGAAGTCCACATTAGGACGCCGCCTGGCAGATGCACTGGGATATCTTTTTTTCGATACCGGCGTCATGTATCGCGCCATTACCTGGCTCGCACTTGACCGGGATCTCGATCTCCATGATGAAGCGGTCCTCACGAGCTTGGCGGAGACCGCTCAAATCGATATCGCGCCGCCCTCGGCCTCTGATGGGCGCGCGTTTGACGTGCGCATCGGTGGACGCGATATTACCTGGGAGATCCGTCTGCCCGAAGTGGACACGAATGTTTCGCTCGTTTCAGCTTACGCAGGCGTCAGGCGCGCGCTTTCAGCCCAGCAGCGCCGCATCGGCCAGCGCGGGCGGGTGGTGATGGTCGGCCGGGATATTGGTACGGTCGTTTTACCGGAAGCAAACCTGAAAGTCTATCTGGACGCGTCCACCGAGGAGCGTGCCCGCCGCCGCTTCGACGAGATCCGCGCCCGCGCTGGCCAGGCGGACTATGCCGGGATCCTGGCCCAGGTCCTCGAGCGCGACCGGATCGACTCCACACGAGCGGTCGCGCCCCTGCGTCCCGCCGCCGATGCGGTGATCCTTGATTCCGATAAATTGGATGCGGATGAAGTCTTCGCCCGCGTGCTGGAATTGTGTCAATGAGCCTGGTCTATCGGCCTCCTGCATACACGCGAATAACTCGTCCTCTGCTAAAAGTAGTATTTGGGAGGATTTTTCGTTTACTAGGGCGTGTGAATATTAATGGTTTTGAAAATATTCCACGCAACCGGGCTTACATAGTGGCCATCAACCATGTCTCGATCATAGATCCGCCTTTTACGCTGTGCTTCTGGCCGGAGATGCTGGAGGTGATCGGCGCAATAGACGTGTTCGAGAAGCCTTTTCAGGGCGAGATGCTGCGTTTATATGGCGTCATTCCCGTTCACCGCGGCGATTACGACCGGCTGTTGATCGAAAAAGTTTTGTCGTTATTGGAGACCGGTCGCCCCATGCTGATCGCCCCGGAAGGCCGGCGCTCGCATGTGCCCGCCATGCAGAGGGCGCGCCCGGGTGTGGGTTTTATTTTACAGAAAGCCGGCGTGCCTGTATTGCCGGTCGGCTTGATCGGAACGACCGGCAATTTTGCCAGGCGCGGTTTGCGCGGCGAGCGCCCGTCGATCGAGATGCGGGTGGGAAAGCCGATCAACCTGGCGCCCGTTTCTAATAATGCTGTTGAACGCAGGGAAGCCCGTCAGAAGATCGCAGACCTGGTGATGTCTCACATTGCCGGTTTGCTCCCTGAGGAATATCGGGGCGTATATGCAGACTCCGCTATCTCAACCGACTAAACCCGTTACTACCCTTTGGCGGCCCGATCTTACAAGTTTGCCTCGCCTGACACCTGCGCGGCGCATATTCCGCGCGCTCATGCATGTTTTGTTAAGAACGATCAGCTTCTTTTGTTTGAAACCCACCCTACGCGGGCTGGAAAATTTTCCCAAACATGGGCCGGCCCTGGTGGTGATGAATCATCTGGGCGATGCCGATGCCGCCCTGCTTGCTGCTGCCTTGCCGTTCGCTCCGGAGGCGTTGGGAAAGATCGAGCTTTACTCATTTCCGATCGTAGGAAAACTAATGACGTGGTATGGGATCATCTGGCTGCATCGCGGCCAGCCGGATCGCCGGGCCATGCGTGCCGCGTTGCAGGGACTGGCTGAAGGGCGGATCGTGATCATCGCGCCTGAAGGGCGATATAGTTCGATCGGTGGGTTGGAACCGGCCGGGAACGGGGCTGCATTCCTGGCTCTCCGGGCAGATGTGCCGATCATACCGGTGGCGCTGACGGGTACAGAGAATACGCGCGTCTATGGGTATTTGCACAGGTGGCGGCGCGCGCCGGTCACGCTTACCGTGGGAGCCCCTTTTCGGTTGACAAACCGCGCAGACCGCCTGGGCGCGCTGCGCGACGGAACTCAATATACGATGACAGTATTGGCAGATCTGCTTCCAGCCGAATACCGCGGCGTATATAACCAACCGTAATATATTCCTAGGCGTTTCTCCCGCGAATTCCTGGCGCGGAGACGCCATCGCATCTAAACGCTACGAACCCTGACCACAAATTAATAACGGTCTTGTAAGCATGCCTTGCAATGGAAGTCGCTATAATTTCAAGTACGCAGGCATGTCTCTATCATTTCGCTACCCGGATAGCCTTCCCTACCTTGCACAGCTGGATCTCTTGATTTGGGGGGTAAGTCTGGTATTGTTCGGTCTCCTGGTCTATCTTTTATGGTATTTGAAGCAAACTCAATATGCGCTTACCCGTCGTCAATTAAAAGCGATCCTGGATTCCACGCCAGACCTGGTGCTGGTCACGGATGATCACAACCGCCTGTTGCTCACGAACCGGGCTGCAGGCCAGGCACTGGGAGTGGCCCCGAGCGAGAACGGCAAGCAATCGACCCGGGAGGTCATCAAGCATAGGGCTTTGTTCGATCTGTTGCACGATCCTTTGCAGGCGGGGGGATCGGTGGAGGTCGAGCTGCCGAATGGACGGATTTACTTTGCGACCGCTTCGAACATTGAAGTCGACGGCCGCGGTGTCGGGCGGGTTTGTATTCTGCGCGATGTGACCCATTTCAAAGAATTGGATTCGTTGAAATCGGATTTTGTCGTCACCGTCAGTCATGATCTCCGGTCACCCCTGACCCTGATGCGGGGCTATACCGGTATGCTCGGGACAGTTGGGGAGTTGAACGATCAGCAGCAGGATTACGTTAACAAGATCATGGTGGGTGTGGAGAACATGTCTCATCTGGTCAATAACCTGCTGGATTTGGGGCGCATCGAAGCAGGTGTGGGGCTGGATGTTGAAGAGGTGGGGGTTCTGGATATCCTGCAGCGAGTGACGGGCGCGCTTCAACACAAAGCCCTGGAAAAAGACATCACGGTCACCCTCGAGCTTCCAAAGGAAATGCCGCATGCGGTCCAGGCAGATGGATCTTTACTGGACCAGGCGCTCTATAACCTGGTGGAAAATGCCATTAAATATACGCCTGCAGGCGGGCGCGTCCGATTGACCACGCATTCCACTGCGACGCAGGTCACATTTGAGATCACGGATAACGGTCCCGGTATTCCTCCGGATCTGGCTGTGCGTTTATTCGAGAAGTTCTATCGCAGCCCACAGCGCGAAACGCGCACCGAGTTTGGTACCGGCCTGGGGCTGGCGATCGTCCGATCGATTTCCGATCGTCATGCCGGGCGTGCCTGGGTCGAAAGCGAGTCGGGGCAAGGCAGCCGATTTTTCCTGCAGATCCCCCTTACGCAAGTAGCAGCCTCTTAAACATGATTTGGACTATAATAGGGCGCGTTTGCCCTCGCCGGCGGAGGGCTTATATTTTTGCCTGTAAGTTTATTATATGATTGACCCTGAAGAAGATTCACAAACTTCGATCATCGAGCGTACGGCGGATTACAAGCCGCCGCGCAATCTGCGTTCCTGGTTGATCGGCCGTCCCCTTCAGACCGCAGACGCTCCCCACGAGACAATCGGCAAGGCTGTTGGTTTAGCTGTTTTTGCATCCGACGCGCTTTCTTCCAATGCCTATGCCACGCAGGAGATCCTGGTTATCCTGGCCGCAGCCGGAACAATTGCATTCGGCTATGTTTTTCCGATCGCGCTGGTCATTGTAGTCTTGTTGGCTATCGTAACCTTTTCCTATGTGCAAATCATTCATACTTATCCCGACGGGGGCGGCGCCTACGTCGTCGCACGGGACAATTTAGGCGAGTCGGCTTCGCTGGTTGCGGCTGCGTCCCTGCTGATCGATTACATTCTTACGGTTTCAGTTTCCATATCTTCGGGTGTGGCTCAAATCGTGTCCGCGTATCCGGAGATATTCGAATACCGGGTGCCAATTGCAATCGCGCTCGTATTCCTGGTCATGTTCGTTAACCTGCGCGGCGTAAGAGAATCCGGCGCAGCCTTTGCATCCCTGAGTTATTTCTTTATTATTATGATGGTATTTATGGTGGGAACGGGTTTGATCCGATACTTCCTGGGGACGCTAGGAATGGTGGAGAATCCACCTCATTCCGAATATCTAACTGGCGCCGCGGCAATTACACCTTTCCTGCTCCTGCACGCATTTTCCAGCGGCACTGCGGCTCTGACGGGTGTCGAGGCTATCTCGAATGGAATTACGGCATTCAAGGAACCTCGCAGCCGCAATGCGGCCATCACTTTGATCTGGATGGCCTGTATTTTGGCGGTGCTCTTCGTCGGGATTTCTTTTTTAACCGGCCAAATTGCTGCCCTGCCATCCGAACAGGAAACTGTTATTTCACAGCTTGCCCGTACAATTTTCAGGGAGGGGAGTATCCTCTATGTACT
>CAYUUJ010000205.1:0-5041 GCA_964447845.1 uncultured Anaerolineaceae bacterium | reverse complement strand
CATCGCCGCCATGCAACGGGCGCTCGAGTCGACGCCCGCTGTTTCCTCCCCGACCATCAGCCTGCTCCCGCTCGAAGACGTGAGTCTCGAACCCGCGCAGCAACCCACCCAACTGGCGCAAAAACTGGCGGCCGGCAAATTTGTGTTCTGTGTGGAAGTGGATCCGCCGCGCGGCCTATCCACACACAAGCTCCTGGCCGGCGCCTCGCTGCTCGCCGAAGCCGGCGCGGACGTGATCAACGTGGCAGACAGCCCAATGGCGCGTATGCGCATGTCTGCCTGGGCGGTCTGCGATATCGTACAACGCAAACTGCAGATCGAGACCACGCTGCACTTTCCGACGCGCGGCCGCAATCTGCTGCGCGTCCAGGGTGACCTGCTGGCCGCGCACGCGCTCAATATCCGAAACGTCTTCGTGATCATGGGAGATCCGACCGCGATCGGAGATTATCCCGAGGCGATGGATAATTACGATCTTGTGCCATCCGGGCTGATCAAGCTGATCAAGCAGGGATTCAACATGGGCATGGACCATTCCGGCACGTCCATCGGCCAGCCCACGAATTTCTTCGTCGGTGCGGCGCTCAATCTCTGCCCGCCCGATCCCGAGCAGGAGCTCAAGAATTTGCATCGCAAGGTCAACGCCGGCGCAGACTTTTTCATCACGCAGCCGATCTACAACTCGGAGGATGGGCCGGCCTTGCTGGAAAAATACGAGGCGAAACATGGCAAATTAGAAAAGCCGATCCTGGTCGGCGTCCTGCCCCTGGTCAGCGGACGGCATGCCAACTTTCTGCATAATGAGGTGCCCGGCATCTCCATCCCGGACGAGGCGCGCGGGCAGATCGAAGCCGCGGGTGAGAACGCCTCGCGGGTTGGCGTGGAACTGGCAGTGGACCTGATCCAAAAGATCAAAGGCTGGGGCGGCGGCGTATATATCATGCCTCAATTCCACCGCTTCGACATGATCGCCGAAATCATCGAAGCGGTAAAATAAGCATCCTTCCATATTAGTGATGCGTTGTGTGCATGTATTACCAGAGGTCGCGATCATATCGCTTGCGTTGATAAGTCCGGTTCCAACCCATATCCTGGAGATGCGTTGAAAGAAATAAGGAAAATCGCGCCCTACCTGTTGGCGGTGATCTGTCTGATTGCAAGCGGTATGCATGTATCCGCGACTTTTCGATTCTTCGACCTTTCCAGGGATATGGTCTCTCAGTGGGATGAACATATGCGATTAATTCGAGAGGCCATTCCGGCAGACGTCCGCACGGTGGGATATGTAGAGCAAGCGGATATTCCCGATTCAGCCGCGTTGCATGATCCGGCAGAATTTTTCCTGACCCAGTATGGCATAGCGCCAATCGTGCTGACCAGAGGCTTTGGGCAGGAATGGACGATCGCCAATTTTGGCGGGAAAATCCCGCTCGAGTCGATTTCGTCCTGGCTGGATCTGAGATTAGGAAAGTATAGGGTGCAGGAACTGGGCTTCGGGATCTACATCCTCCAGGACCTCGAAGACTAAGATGCTCTTATTTTCGTTTTTAGCCCTTTTACCAAGGCTCATTCTCGGCTTTTTGGCTGTCCACTGGATCTGGAAATCTCGGGATGGCAGGGATTTGCTTATCAAGACTTTTCTTGCCGGGCCGATGGGGCTTGGCATTTCGTCGTTGGCATGCTTTCTTTGGATCTGGGCAGGGTTTGATCTGGGCGTGTATGTACTCCTGGAAACGATCGCGTCGATATTGTTTCTGCTCTTTACAGCCTGGAAACAACGAACCTTTCTAGTTGAACTCTGGAACAGGCCGCGGCCGGCTTTCAACAAACAAGCCATCCTTTGGCTTGGGATATTGGGGATGGCTCTGCTCCTTTACTTGATCGATTCGTGGGCTTACTCAACCCAATACCCGCATGGCGGCTGGGATGCGTGGAATCATTGGAATGTTGTGTCCAGATTCATTTACAGAGGCGGGGAACACTGGACAGGCACATTCCTTCGGACAGGGGATCACCCGGATTATCCTTTGCTCGTCCCGATCTCCAATGCCATTACCTGGCAAGTGTTGCAAAGGGAAACGATACGCGGCCCGCTGATCCTGGCGCTCTTCTCCTCTCTGACAGTCGCAGGATTGTTGTTCAGCCTGATCTACAAATTCCGCGATCTCGCGCAAGCTTGCCTGGGGACCAGCTTTCTGCTTGCTAATTCCATCCTCGCCATTTGGACAGTCCTGCAGTATGCAGATGCCACGCTGGCCTCCTGTTTTCTTGCTTCGGCTGGTTTGATACCCGTTTATTGCCTCACACGCGAAAAGTCGCTCCCGATCCTGGCAGGCTTTATGGCCGGATTGGGGGCATGGACTAAAAACGAAGGGCTTGTGTTCGTGCTGATCAGCGCGCTTGCGTGGGTAGTGGCCGCCCGCCTGGAAAAAACGGCCGTGAAGAATTTTCTGCTTGGGCTTCTGCTTCCACTCGCGATCGTAATCCTGTTCAAGCTAAACCTGGCGCCGTCCAATGACATCTTCAGCGGTGGCCAGGATTTCATGCTGCTCATTCAAGATGCTGAACGATATCAATCCATCCTGAGAATAGGCGCCCTGATATTCCGGATCATGGACGGCAGCCCGGTGATCATTCTGCCGGCGCTTTTCATCTATGCTCTGATCGCCGGAAAGACCCGGTCGATGCCGACCGGGTTGCTGTTTGTGAGCTTGAGCGTGGCTGCACAACTGGCGGCGTATTTTGTGATCTACCTCATCACTCCCCTTACGATCGAATATCATGTGCGGGGCTCAATAGGTCGGTTATACTTGCATGTGCTTCCGCTCTTATTGCTATGTGTGTTCCTTTGGCTGCGATCGCCTGTGGAACTTGCAGAAAAATCGTCAAGTCATGCCAACAACGAAAAATCCCGGTAATACCAGCTGACCTTCCCATGAAAATCAGAGTGGTTCTGGAGAGGGGCATCTTCATCTGGTTGATTTCTGCCGGCCTGGTTTCGGCTTTCAATTATTGGCGCTCCGTCCCGGAAGTTCAGATGCACACCGATGCAGCCACGCTCTGGGAATCGCGGATGACCAGGATTAGAGAAAAGCTGCCAATCCAGCGTGGAACCGTTGGATATATCGCGGATTGGGACGTGCCAGGAATTAGCTACGCATATTGGGACCAGGAGGGGGAGTATATGCTTACCCAATACACCCTGGCGCCTTTGATCTTGCGCAGAGGGGCAGCAGACGAATGGAATGTTGCGGTATTCAGCGAGGAAGCCCTGGCTGGCTGGCAGGCTATGCATCCCGGAGAATTTGAAATTACACACTCCAGGTTCGATGTATACATCCTTCATAAAGTGGGCGGGCAGTGACACTGTCCAGTTTTTTGGTATTCCTGCCGGCCGTCTATACGGGCGCCCTTATTATTCACTTGCTTTGGAATGAACGCGGTTTACCAGCTCTCCTTCTTAAGGTGTCCCTTGGAATTGGTATCGGTTTGGGCCTCAGCTCAATACTTTACTTCCTGACACTTCTAGTTGTTCCGGGCCGGATCAACATTCTCCTGCTCGAACTTGGGTTGGCCACATTATTAACAATCGTTGTGCTGGTACGAGAATCACCTCGTTCCGATTTCAATCCGGGTATTCCAAAAATTTCAAGGCTTCAATACGCACTGATCGCCGCAAACATAATCGCCTTCGGTATCTTCGTGTTGACTTTTGTCGATCTGGTTTCGAGCCGCCCGCAAGGCGGCTTTGATGCCTGGAGCATTTGGAATCGCTCGGCCCGCTTCATTTACCGTGACCCCGGGAATTGGCGCGCGACCGTCTCACCCGAATTGGATTGGCAGAACCATGCCGACTATCCCTTGCTGGTTCCCCTTAATGTTGCCTGGGGCTGGCAGTCGATTGGCACGGAAACCCTGCGTATTCCGATGGCGCAAAGCGCGTTGTTCACCCTTGGCTGTCTTGCCATATTGTTCGCATCCGTCGCCTTTACGCGTACCATCGGTCAGGCCAGTCTCGCGACGCTGGTATTGATGGGGACTCCGGCAATTGTCGTGATCGGTTCCCGACTGATCGCCGATATCCCATTGGGATTTTATATCCTGGCGACCGGCGTATTCATTTTCCTGGCGTCAAAAAGGCAAAATTTGGCCCTGCAGATCCTGGCGGGTTTTTCGGCGGGCCTGGCAGCCTGGACAAAAAACGAGGGGCTCTTGTTTGTCCTGGCATACCCGATCGCCCTGATACTAATGACCCGCAAGAACTTGTGGCGAACGATGGCAGCCTTTTTTGCAGGGGCGGCGATACCTCTGGCGGTCGTTCTATACTTCAAATCCGTTGCACCTGCAGGTGACCTGTTCGTGGGCGGCGCTCAAGCCTTGCTGGCACGGGCAACGGATTTATCGCGATACTGGATCATCCTACGGTCGCTGCAAAGGGAACTTCTAACCCTTGGCGGCTGGCCCTTCGGCATCCTCCTTCCGCTGACGCTCTACGCCGTGTTTATGCGCTTCCGTGGATCGTGGCAGACGGATCGAGGGTTACGGGTTGCAACTACTCTAGTCTTTCTGCAGTTGCTAGGCTACTGCGCCATTTATGTATTGAGCCCCTATGACCTGCAATGGCACCTCGACACATCGCTGTATCGCCTGCTCCCGCATCTTTTTCCAGCGGCGCTGTTCCTGCTCTTCGTCGCGCTCCCCGAGCCCGATCGAATCTTCTCGACCGAGCCTGAAAAGGTAAAATAAGGCCATGCTTCTTACCATCGACCTGGGTAACACCAACCTGACCCTCGGCCTCTACAAAGCCGACAAGCTCGGCGCGCACTGGCGTCTCGCCACCGATGACTCCCGCATGCCTGATGAATATGGTCTGCAATTTCTCGGCTTGCTCGAGCATGCAGGGCATTCCATTAAGGATCTGACAGGTGTCTGCCTGGCCTCGGTGGTTCCGCAGCTGACCGCGCGTGTCCTGCAGGCCTGCCGTGAGTACCTCAAGCAGGAGCCTCTGGTTGTGGATGCGGGCATTAAAACCGGGATTAAG
>CAYUUJ010000204.1:0-5063 GCA_964447845.1 uncultured Anaerolineaceae bacterium | reverse complement strand
TTGCAGAAATGATCTTATAGTTCATGGGAATTCTCCTTGTGTATGCTATACGAGCCACAGCAGAAAAGGTTTCCCGGAGTTAAACACAAAGGGCACAAAGGTTTTCACCATTGAGTCCTTTGTGTCCTTTGTGTCCTTTGTGTCCTTAGTGTCCTTAGTGCCCTTTGTGTTTAAGTTTTTTAGCCCGATCGCAACTCAAGCCACTTTGCGGCTTTTCGGCGCTTCCGGGGTTTTCATGGCCGCGTTCAAAGCCTGGTCAAGCGAACGGACCTCGATGATCTCGATGCCCTTCGGGTAGGGTTCGGCCTGTCTCAGCGCCTTCGGCACAATGGCGGTCTTGAAGCCCAACTTCGCGGCCTCGCGTAGACGAGCCTGGATCTGCCCCGGCATGCGCAGCTCGCCCGCCAGGCCGATCTCACCGATCAGAACTGCCTCGGCACGCACCGGCACATCCTTCCATGACGACGCGATCGCGGCGGCTACTGCCAGGTCGGCGGCGGGTTCCTCGATCTGCAGTCCGCCCACCACGTTAACGAACACATCTTGTTCCGAGAGTTTGAATCCCACACGGCGCGTCAGCACGGCCACGATCAATAACAAGCGATTGAAGTCCACACCGTTCGGCGTGCGGCGGGCGTTGCCGAACTGGGTCGGTGAAGTGAGACCCTGGATCTCCACCAGGATCGGCCGCGTGCCTTCCATGGTGACCGCAATCGTAGAGCCCGGCGCGTTGACCATGCGCTCGGCCAGAAAAGCCTCGGACGGATTGGTAACTTCGATCAAGCCGCCTTCGCGCATTTCGAACACGCCCACCTCGGCCGTCGCGCCGAAGCGGTTCTTCACCGAACGTAAGAGTCGATAAGCCTGGAAGCGATCGCCTTCGAGGTATAGGACAGTGTCGACTATATGCTCAAGCACACGCGGACCGGCGATGACGCCTTCCTTGGTGACGTGGCCGATGACGAAGACCGAAATCCCGCTGGATTTCGCAAGCTCGCGCAACTGCGACGAGGACTCGCGCACCTGTGAAACCGATCCGGCCGATGAATCCAATTCGGAAAGATAGACGGTCTGGATCGAGTCGACGATCAACAGGTCGGGCTTGACTTCCTGGACGTGGTTGAGGATTACTTCGAGATTGGTTTCTGTAACCAGCAGGAGATTGGCCGGTAATACAACCGCGTCTTTGCCGTTCTTGTTCTGCAGCAAGCGCGTGGCGCGCATCTTGATCTGCCGCTCGGACTCTTCCCCCGAAACATATAACACGCGCTTCGTGGCAGCCATCTCCATCGCCATCTGCAGCATGAGCGTGGACTTGCCGATACCCGGGTCGCCGCCCACCAATACGATCGAACCCGGCACTATGCCACCGCCAAGTACGCGCGCAAACTCGCCGATCGGCAGCGGGATGCGGTCCTCCGCGTCGCTGGTGACATCCCCGATGGCGCGCGGCTGCGAACGGCCGCTCAGCCCGCGCACTGCAGCCGGACCTTTGGTGACCGGTTCATCGCGGACTACTTCCTCCAGCATGCTGTCGAACGCGCCGCACTGCGGGCACTTGCCCATGTAGGAGGCGGATACGCGTCCACAATCCTGGCAGACATAACGGGTGTGAGTTTTAGCCATGATGTTCCTGGTAGGGGCAGACCTGCGTGTCTGCCCAAATAACAAAATCGGGCGGACTCATTGGTCCGCCCGTACAGTATAACAGAATTTTTGTTCTATGCTGGTGTGGCGTAGACTTGTTCCAACAATGTCAGAAATTCCCCCGTCGGTCGGTGACGCAGGATGTCTTTGCGGGTCTCGCGTGAAAGCGTGCGCAGCAGCAGATATTGCACAGCGTACTTGCGGAACAACCGCTGCCCGTCTTCCTCGCCATAGAAGCGGATGTTCTTTTCGAGATGCTCGTCCACGGTCTGACGTACCTGATCGGGAGTCACCTGCTCACGGTCGAGACCTGAAAAGAGCCACGGATTGGCGAGCGCGCCGCGCCCGATCATCACGGCATCGCAGCCGGTATAGTCTTTCATCTGCTGGATATCGGCAATGCGCCGGACGTCCCCGCTGCCGATGACGGGGATCTTCACCGAGGCTTTCACCTCCGCCACCGCATCCCAGTTGGCCCGCCCGCTGTAGCTTTGTTCTTTTGTGCGGCCGTGCAGGGCGATCAACGAGCCGCCGTTCTCTTCCACAATGCGGGCGATCAATTTGTAATTCTGATTTTCAGACCAGCCCAGACGGATCTTGCCGGTGACCGGGACTTTAAGCGCGGCGGTCAATTTCCTGAACGTGCGGGCGATCTTTAACGGGGTGCGCATCATGCCCACGCCCGCGCCGCGTTCTGCCACACTTTTGGCGGGGCAGCCCATGTTGATGTCGATGATATCCGGACCCCACTCCTGGGCGCGCAAAGCGGCCTGCAGGATCAGGTCAGGATCGTCGCCGTAGAGTTGGAACGTGATCGGCCGCTCGGCCTCTTCGTAATGAAATTTTTTCCGCAGCGAGTTGGAGCCGCCCAGGATCTTTTCCACTTTGACGAACTCGGTATAGCTCATGGCCGACCCCAACCCGCGGCACAGCGAACGGAACGGCCAATCCGAATAACCGTCCATGGGGGCCAGTATGGTATCGCCGTAAATGGGGATATCCCGCACCCAAAAGTTGGGCGGTGGCTTTGAAGCTTGCGGCAGTGAGCGAGTTGAAAACATAAGAATCGTGAAAACTTTCAGGGTTAACCGAGTTGACTAAAACAAATCGGGCCGGACAAATATGTCCGGCCCGAAAGTATAACAGAATCGCTCTTATTTACGCCGGCTGGGTCCTCTTCAAGCGGTCGAAGTACTTGGCCCGGAACTTGGTCACCTTCGGCGCGATGATCGCGCGGCAATAGCCCTGGAACGGGTTGCGGGCATAATATTCCTGGTGATAATCCTCAGCCACATAAAATTTATCGAGCGATGCAAGCTCTGTCACGATCGGGTCTTTCCATAATTTTTTTGTAACGATCTCCTGGATGACCTGCTCGGCGGTAGCCTGCTGCTCGGGCGAATGATAATAGATGGCGGACCGATACTGCGTGCCAGCATCCGCTCCCTGCCGATTCAAGGTTGTGGGATCATGGATAGTGAAGAAAACGTGCAGCAGGTCTGCAAAAGAGATGACTGCCGGGTCGAAAGTGATCTGCACAACCTCGGCGTGACCGGTCTTTCCGCTGCAGACCGACTCATACGTTGGGTTGTCGGTCTTTCCGCCGGCATACCCGGACTCAACAGAGCTGACACCGTTCAGGTCATCAAAAACCGCTTCGAGACACCAGAAACATCCGCCGGCCAGTGTTGCGACTTCCATTTTGTTGCTCATAATAACTCCTTTTCGATGATTTCTTGATGCCCTTTAGACGACAGCAGAAGGCAAAATATTCTTAGGAATGGATGATAAAAAGGTAGAGGCGGCCGGTTCGGCCGCCTCTAGAAAATCCAGGTTTTCCCGAAGTAAGTGGTCTTTAGACCATCAATTGCGGGAGATGCAGGTCAGACCGCAGGCGCTTCTTCTTTTTCGCCTTCACGTTCCAGGATGATCTCGCCATCCACCGTGGCATCCACACGCACCAGGGCACCGTCGGTGAATTCGCCGGCGAGCAGGCGGTCGGAAAGCGGGTCTTCCACCACCTGTTGGATCACCCGGCGTAACGGACGGGCACCCATCTCGGGGTCGTAGCCCAGGTCAGCCAGCGACGCCAAAGCTGCCTCCGTGGGAGCCAGCGTCAGGTTGTGTTCTTTCAACCGTTCGGAGACCTTGGCCAGTTCGATGGTGACGATCTTCGTGATGTCTTCCTTGTTCAAAGCCCGGAAGATGACCACCGCGTCGAGGCGGTTCAGGAACTCGGGGCGGAAGGCTTTCTTGAGCGAGTCCTGCAGCTTCTTGCGCATATCGTCGTAAGAGAATTTCTCTTCCAGCAGCTCATCGCGCTTCAATTGGAAGCCGAGCGTTTGCTTCTTGATCATTTCCGCGCCGATGTTGGAGGTCATGACGATGATCGCGTTGCGGAAATCCACCTTGCGGCCGCGTGCGTCCGAGAGATGTCCTTCCTCCATGATCTGCAGCAGCATGTTGTGTACTTCGGGATGCGCCTTCTCCACCTCGTCGAAAACGACGATGGAGTAAGGTCGGCGGCGCAGGGCCTCGGTCAACTGACCGGCGTCATCGTAGCCGATGTATCCTGGAGGCGCGCCGACAAGCCGGGAGGCCGTATGCCGTTCCATAAACTCGGACATATCCAGGTGGATGGCCGCATCTTCACTGCCGAACATGAATTTGGCAAGCGCTTTCGTGAGCTCGGTCTTGCCCACACCGGTCGGGCCGAGGAAGATAAACGAGCCGATCGGGCGCTTGGGATCTTTCAGGCCGGCACGCGCGCGGCGTACGGCACGCGAGATGGCCAGGATCGCATCTTCCTGCCCGACGATTGTTTTACGCAGATCTTCTTCCATGTTCAGCAAACGCTGGCTTTCGGCTTCTGCAAGCTGCATGAGCGGAACACCGGTCCACATGGAAACGACTTCGGCAATATCCTCGGCGGAAACAACGGGACTGGTGGCGCGATCCCAACCCGAGCGTAGACGTTCGATCTGGTCGTTCAACTCGAACTCGCGCTCTTCCCATTCCTTGGTGTCTTCGGTGTTGCCCTCTTCCTGCGCGAGGCTGCGGTTCTGGCGCGCCTGGCGCAGCTGGCCGAACAGGTCTTTGGCATGTTTGGCTTGAGGCGATTTATACATGCGAACCCGCGAGGATGACTCGTCGATCAAGTCGATGGCTTTATCCGGCAGGAAACGCTCGGTTACGTAGCGGGTCGATAAATGGGCTGCGGCTTCGAGTGCCTCATCCGAGATCACGAGGTGATGATGCTCCTCGTATGCGCCGCGGATGCCTTTCAGGATCTCGATCGTCTCTTCTTCAGACGGTTCGTCCACTACCACGGGCTGGAAGCGGCGCTCGAGCGCCGCGTCGGATTCGATATGCTTGCGGTATTCGTCCAGTGTGGTGGCGCCGATGACCTGCGGTTC
>CAYUUJ010000203.1:0-5094 GCA_964447845.1 uncultured Anaerolineaceae bacterium | reverse complement strand
CCAGAGATAGATGGCGGGATACGAGCGCAGCCCGGTCTCGCCGCCATCCACCACATCGTCGGCGCCGGCTGCCACACCCAGGTCAAACGCCTTTTCGAAAGACATTTTGCTGGACGGGAATGCGAAATAGGATTTGCGATCGAACTGCCAGCCCACCGCACCCGGCTCGGCCATATTACCGCCGGATTTGCTGAAGGTATGGCGCAGATCAGCCACGGTCCGATTGCGATTGTCTGTGACGGTCGAGACCATCAACGCCGAGCCATGCGGGCCGTAGCCTTCGAGGGTTAACTCCTCAAAGACCACGCCATCTTTGTCTTCACCCGCGCCGCGCTTGATGGCGCGTTCGATATTGTCCTTGGGCATGTTTTCGGCGCGCGCCCTGTCCACCGCCAGGCGCAGCCGAAAATTGGAATCAATGTCACTGCCGCCATCCCGGGCAGCCATGACGAGCTCACGCGCCAGGCGTGTGAAAACGGCGCCGCGTTTGGCATCCGCAGCACCCTTCTTGCGTTTGATGGTGGACCACTTGGAATGACCGGACATACACCGTCTCCTTACAATACCCACAACATGCGGTTAATTTCGTAAACAGATCGCGGATTATACCATTTTCATTCGGGACTGAAAAACAGACCCATTAAGCGGACCTGGCGCGTTCGGCCATCTGGGAGCGCAGTTTGTGAATATCCTTTTCGATCGTGAAGAGCGCGCCGAGGTAAATGAAGAAACAAAATACCCAGGCCGTTATACAGATCCACAAGATCGCGTTCCCCTTGCCGTATGAAACCGACATGACACCGGCCAGGAAAGGCGCGAACGCCGCTCCGATGTTCTCTATGAAATATTCCACCGCTTGCGCGGTCGAGCGCACCTCCGGTACCGTCACATCGTATACAGTGGCCACCACGTTCGGCGCAGAGAGCGGCATGAAGATGGCGGTCAGGCACATGAAGATAAAAAACTGAGTCCGAGCTTCCACGGGAGTCGTTATGGCCAGGTACAGAAAGATCGCGCCCAGCAAGACGCCCACACTGGCAACGATGATGCGGCCTTTGTTCGAGCGCTTGAAAGCTGCGTCGCCAAGCACGCCGCCCAGAAAAAAACCTGCCGCCAGGATCAGGATGACGGGTGCCATGGTGAGCAGGACTGAATTGTTATCATAGCCACGCTCCACCATCAGGTATCCGAAGAAGAAAAATGTAATCACATTCCATGGGACGACACCGGCAAAGCCCTGCAGGAAAACGAACCACATCGTCGGTTTCCGAAAAATCTCCATGGCTTCCTTCCAGGAAAAATGGAATTGGCCGATCTCCGCCGCGCTCAAATCCGCAAATTCAGGTTCTGCCTGGCCGCGCGGCATTTCCTTTACCCCAAAAAAGATGATGACCGCGATCACGATCCCCAAACCGCCCGTAATATAAAACGTTGACCGCCAACCGCCGATCGCTGGCGCGAGCATGAGCGCCATGAGCATTCCTATCAGATAGCCGATAGGCTGCGCCAGTTGCAGGAGGCCATAAATCTTACCGCGCAGGTCAGGGCCAAAATAGTCTGCGATCAACGAATACACACCTGGATAGGCGGAGTCATCAACCCCGGTTGAGGCGCGTGTGAGGCGAAAGAGAGGATAGGTCCGCGCCAGCGCGCTCAACCAGGTGGTTGCGCCCCAGATGAAGGCCGCGATGGAAAGCAATTTGACGCGCGCATAGCGGTCATACAGATAACCCCAGACCGGGAACAGAACCGTGCCAACCAGAAGCGCACCCGAGTTGATCAGGCCCCACTGCTGATCATCAATCTGGAAGTCCACCTTGATGACCTCCTGCAAAGGCCCGATCATCAATTTATCGGTTTGATGCAGCAGCATAAAGAAGAAAAAGATGACGACCACGAACCAGCGGTAACGCGAACTTTGAGCAGACATGATGACCTCGCAATCGGTATTAAACAAGCAGGCTGGCGGGTAGTTCGAATGGAATGGCTGGATTAGTTTATAACAAAAAAAGACCCCGGTCAATCAAAACAGCCCCGCGAAGCGCGGGGCTGTTTCTCTTTAATGGATCAAACTTACCGGTTGATCAGGAACAGGATGCCGGCGATCACCGCGCAGATACCTGCGATGATATCAACCACACCGCCGCCCAAGCTTACGCCCAGCAGGGCCAGACCAACCAAAATCAGGTAGATACCGAGCAAAATCCACTTCAGGCTGCGCATTTCGATTCTCCTTTTATCATCTCAAAAACTCCGATTACGAGCTTACCGGTTGATCAGGAACAGGATGCCGGCGATCACCGCGCAGATACCTGCGATGATATCAACCACACCGCCGCCCAAGCTTACGCCCAGCAGGGCCAGACCAACCAAAATCAGGTAGATACCGAGCAAAATCCACTTCAGGTTGTTTGGCATTCGAATTCTCCTCTGAATTGAAATATGTGCGGCTTGTTCACTATCTATTAATACGCTCTCCCCCATGCGACGTTACGGAATCTACTGGTCGTGCTCCTGATCCGAAATGATCTCCACGGCCAGTTTTTGCAGGGCCTCCATATCGGACGGCTGCGCGTGGCTGGCGCGCCAGAATTGATCAAGCAGATCGAGCGGACCCAGGTTGCTGACGGTCTGATCCGGGGAGATGCGGATGCGATTTTTTATTTGCGGGCGTTTCACCAGATGGAATTCAAACGCCTTTTCCGCATATTTTCGCAGGGCAGGCTCGTCGATCAATGTGTCTAGTTCGCGCGGGTATTCAACTGTCAGGCGCACGATCGCATTCTCGATCTCTCTCAAGGCCGGCAGGGCTGACTTCAAGATCTCGGTCACGTTCTCTTCGGACCCTAAAACTGCCCGCCGGTCGATGAACGGACGCGCCCCTGTGAGTTTTTTCCATTTAACTTTCGCATCCCCCGCCTTCACCTCCACGATCACAAAAAACTTGTCGTCTCCGGCTTCCCCAAAGTCCACGCGTTCGATCGAACCCGGATAAACAACCGGAGGCTGCAAGCCTTCGTTGAGATCCTGCGGTTTGTGGATATGGCCCATGGCCACATAACTCAAGCGCGCGTCTTTCACGAGCGAACCCGGCAGGACGATATCGGCGCCGAGCATGACCATGCGTTCCGAACCGAATGTCGCTCCCTGCACGGAGGCATGTGCTGTGAGCACGATTGGAATGGACGGATCCGCCTCCGCAATAAAACCCTCGATCAGTTCGGATATTCGGGATTCGATATTCGAGAAAATTTCGCTGGGCGGGGCTGAGCTCATATCGAGCGTCGCCATAATGCCGGAGCGTGAGATCCAGGGCATGGCGATGACCTGCAGCGGCAGGTTCCACAGATCCGCGGGGCGCAGGAATTCGGGTTTCGAGAGCACGCGCACGAACGGCACCTGCAAAGTATCGAACTCATGGATGGAATGCGCGCGTCCCACTGCAGGTGACACATCGTGATTTCCGACCAGCAGCAGGGTCGGGATCTTCGCCTGTGAGAGGCGCATGATCCGTTTACCCCATTCGCGTTGAAAAGTGGGTGCGGGCGAGCGGTCTTTGTAAGCGTCGCCCGCGAAGATCACCATGTCCACTTTCTCGGTGATGGCCGCCTCCACGATGGCGTCCAGCGATTTCAGAAAATCCAGCACACGCAGAGGCAGGCCAGTCTCAGGGTCATGCCGGCCGTAGTTGGCCATGTCGATGTGGGCGTCGGCGAAGTGAAGTAGTCTCATAGGCTGATAGTCGAGTAGTCGTATAGTGGCAGGCCGCGGTGACGGAGCATCCGACTATTAGACCATAAGACCATTAGACCAATCACGGTTGGAGTCCCAGGTCCGCCAACGCCTGCACCGCCGGCGTCCAATTTATATGGACTGCCAGCGCGGCGCGGAAATCATTGATGGCCGCCTGGGTATTGCCCAGCGCAAAATTTGCGCGCCCGCGCCATAACAGGCTCTCCTCCAATGTCGGTTCTGCGATGGTGTCGTTGAGGGTGGTGTCAGCCAGATTGACGACATCCTGATAGCGGCCTGAGTAAAAATATGCAAAGTACGGGCCGGTTTGAAACCACATCATGCGGAACGGACGGCGGTGCGTGGTTTGATCGAGACCGGAGTACACGCTGAAAGCCTGATCGTACGCAACCGCCGCGTCGACGTATTGCTTCAGCGCCACATGACTGGTCCCCTTGTTGAACCAGGCAAAGAATAGATCATTGCCGCGCATCGTTTGAGTTTCATGGTCGGCGATCTCCAGCGCATGCTGCTGTGCCCAGGACTCGTCCGCCCAAGGACCGAGCACGCGCATCACATCGGCCTCGCGCTCGGGTGGATAGACCACCATGAAGAGAAAATTGAACGAGCGCCAGCCTTCCAGATAGGTGTCGTATTTGCTTAAAAGATTTTTGCCGGGCTCCAGCCACGTATCCTGAACGATGAAACCGCCGCGCGTATCGTCATAGCCGGTGGTGAAGAGATAATGACCCATCCAGTCCACTTTCCCGGTGTAGTCGGCTTCGTAATATCCCTTTTCGACGATCACCGGGAAACCGGCAGCGATCAGTCGCTTCACCAGTTCCACGTCCCCACCCAGACGCTGGAGCGCGCGGAATTCGGTGTTCTCATTGGCGAAGTCAACCAACTCATACGGCATCACGTTCTTATCCGGATAACCGCGTTGAATGAAATCATCCTTGGTATCGTTTGAACCCGGTTTAACCACCCGGGCAACCGCATCGCGGTCGCCTTTCCAGCCCCAGTAGTTAAGCGCCATCGTGATGTTGGAGGGACCGCAATAATTCCAGCGTCCATGTTGGTCCACGTAAACCACACCTTGCAGGTTAACGGTGGCAGGCAGCGGGGTGGCCGTGACTGTGGGTTTCAGCGTCGGACCGGGCAGCGGCGTGAAGGTCGCTTGAGGAGTAAGCGTCAACATGTATAGGGCGCGCGTCGTGGCCAGCACCGACTCGAAGTCCACCTGTTGTGTAGGTTGGAAGATCGCCTGATCGGGCGGGTTGATGAGATAGGTAATTCTTGTACGCAGGTCATCCACGCGCCAGGAGAGGCGGGAATGTACGGGGGGGAGATAGTAGATAC
>CAYUUJ010000202.1:0-5118 GCA_964447845.1 uncultured Anaerolineaceae bacterium | reverse complement strand
CAGCGCCCCTACTTTGTTATACATGGTACAATACGTCCGCCTCGAGAAAATTCCTCGGAGTTTCCATGCAAAACCAATGGCTTTACATCGGACTCTTTATCATTGTGGGATTGATCATTCCATCCGGAGCGATCATCACGGCCTGGGTGCTTTCGCCAAGGAAACCCAATCCGATCAAGACGTCCACCTATGAGTGCGGGATGGAAACGGTCGGGCCGAATTGGGTGCAATTCAAAGCCCAATATTACATTTACGCGTTAGTGTTCCTGGTGTTCGATGTCGAAGTTGTATTCTTATTCCCATGGGCGGTTTCACTGGGCAATCTCTCCCTGTTCGCAGTCATCGAAGGCATTATCTTTATTTTGATCCTGATCGCGGGGTTGGTATACACCTGGCGCAAGGGAATGTTGGAATGGGCGTAAAACCCACTTTATAAAAAATGAGAGCTGATAAGGAAAGTTGATTCTTATCAGCTTTTTCTTTGTATCAGGAGCATTGCATGGATTTATGGAGAGACCCGGTCAATTTCATCGCCACCTGGCTGCGCAGCCTGCTCACGGGCTGGGGCTGGCCGGAGGCATTGGTGACCGTGCTGCTCAGCCTGCTCGGCATCCTGATCCTGTGCGTCGTGGTCCTGGTGCTGGATGTTTTCCTGGTTTGGGTGGAACGGAAAGTGGTGGCACGGTTTCAGGATCGGGTCGGCCCGAATCGCGTCGGACCCTATGGCCTGATCCAGCCATTTGCGGACATCATCAAGCTCCTGATCAAAGAGGATATTACGCCCATCGGCGCGGATCGGACAGTCTACAACTTTGCGCCGTTGTTATCCCTGATGTCGGTTCTGATCCTGTGGGCGATCATCCCACTGGCGCCGGTGGTATTCGGTGTGGACTTGAACGTCGGCCTTTTGTATCTCGTGGCCGCCGGCGCGATCGGCACACTCTCGATCATCATGGCAGGCTGGTCATCCAATAATAAGTACGCCTTGATCGGCGCGTACCGTCAGGTGGCGGTGCTGATCTCCTTCGAGATCCCGATGCTCACAACGCTTTTGATCCCGACCATATTCGCAGGCACGATGGGACTCAAGGGTATCACCGAGGGCCAGGATATCTGGTATCTCGTCCTGTCGCCGCTTGGCGCGTTGATCTTCCTGACGGCTTCGATAGCCGAACTCGGTCGCACGCCGTTCGACATGAATGAAGCCGAGTCTGAAATTGTAGCCGGCTACCACATCGAGTACACGGGCATGAAGTTCGGTTTGTTCTATGCAGGCGAACTGCTGCATGCCTTCACATTTGGCGGTTTCTGGGCGATCCTGTTCTTCGGGGGCTACCGGTTTTTCGGGCTGGAGAATCTTGGTCCGTTGGTGGCGGCCTTCATCCTGTTGTGCAAAGCCATGTTCGGATACTGGGTCATTATGTGGATCAAGTACACGCTGGCGCGCATACGTATTGACCATATGCTGGCGTTCAATTGGAAATTCCTGACACCGTTCGCGTTCGTTCTTTTAATGGTGACCGCCTTGTTGCATACTCTATTGCGAGATGCATCCACCTGGGTTTATGTATCCGGCATGCTGCTCGCGAATGTGATCCTGGGTTGGATCGCCCTGGAGATCGCGCGCAATTACAGCCGCCGCGAGCGTGGCAACGCCGCAGGCTCAAAGCACACTTCCAAGGCCGTTGAGCACTCTTCCTAACCCTATCCCCTACCCCTTATTCCTTATAAAGATGACTGTTCAGCAAATCGTTTTTCTCGTCGTTGGGTTCCTCACGCTCGCCTCCGCAGTAATGGTGGTGACGACTCGTAATCTGGTACATGCCGCGCTTTGGTTGGTATCCGCATTATTCGGGGTGGCGGTCATCTTCGCCTTGTTGGACGCGGGTTTCCTGGCAGTGGTCCAGGTCGTCGTCTACATCGGCGCCATAGCCATCCTATTCATTTTCGCGGTCATGCTGACCCGCAGGGATATCCGCGAACACAGTCCGCAAACAAATAGGCATTGGTGGCTGGGTGCGTTGATCGCAGCATTCACCTTTGCAGGGCTGGCCGCGATCGTACAGGGTTGGAGCGGTTTTTCGAAGGTCGCCGCGGACATCCCGCCTGGATTTGATGCTGTGACGGTGCTCGGAGATGCGTTGATCTCGCCGGATGCATTCGTCCTGCCGTTCGAAGTCGCTTCGGTCTTATTACTGGCCGCCCTGGTGGGTGCGGTCTATGTGGCTTTCAACCGAAATTAGGAATCGATCTTGATCCCGATCTCCTGGTACCTCCTGCTTGCAGCCGCACTCTTCAGCATCGGTTTGTTCGGTGTGCTGGTCCGTTGCAACGCGGTTGCGATCCTGCTGGGCATTGAATTGATGCTCAACGCGGTCAATATTAACCTGGCAGCCTTCTGGCGTTATGGGAACGTGACGGAAATGGCCGGGCAGGTATTCGCGATCATCGTCTTTGCGGTAGCCGCCGCGGAAGTCTCTGTCGGTCTGGCGCTGGTGATCTCGGTCTACCGCAGGCGCAATACGGTGGTGGCCGATGAGTTGGATTTGTTAAAGTGGTGAGGCAGAACCCAGGAATCAGTAACTTAGGAATCAGGCACCTGAGTACTAACCTACTAATTACTAACTTACTATTCAACCAACCATGACTATCGAATCCCTCATCTGGCTTATCCCTCTTCCGCCCGCGCTGGCGTTTTTTCTGATCGTGCTGTTCACGAATAAGAACAAAGCGCGTAGTCACACCTTGGCGGTCGGAGCGGCATTCATGGCCTGGTTGGGAAGCATGATCGTTTTCGTGACCTCTCTCGGCGTGCATGAACTTGGCAAAGAGCCCTTCAGCTCGTCCATAAACTGGATCCCCACCGGCGACACCTGGCTTAAGATCGGCGTGCAGGTTGATCCGCTTACTGCAGTCACGTTGTTCTTTGTAGCCTGGACCGTGCTGATGATCTTTATTTATAGCATCGGCTATCACAATTATGGCCAGCCGGCAGGCGAGCATGATCATCCAGGTCTGCCGCCGCATGGCTCCTCGCAGCAAGGACACACAGTGCCTTCGATCGAGCCACTCTATTCACGGTTCTTTGCTTTTATCAGTTTGTTTGCAATGGGCATGTATATTCTCGTGGTCTCCGACAATCTGCTGACCTTGTTCGTGGGCTGGGAGATCATGGGGCTGTGCTCTTATCTGTTGATCGGATTCTGGTACGCGAAAGAGTCGGCTCGCGACGCTGCAGTCAAGGCATTTATGACCACGCGGGTCGGTGACGTTTTCATGCTCCTGGGTATCGTCTTCCTGTACTCGGCCACCGGCACGCTTTCATTCCGCGAGATCTTCACTGAAAATGTTTTGCATACGTTGGCAAGCATACCGACACCGATCTTTGGTTTATCCGCCGCCGGATTAATCGGTCTCCTGCTATTTATTGGCACGGTGGGTAAGTCTGCGCAATTCCCACTTCATGTTTGGCTGCCGGATGCCATGGAAGGACCCACGCCGGTCAGTGCTATGATCCATGCCGCGACCATGGTCTCGGCAGGCGTTTACATGGTCATTCGCATGTTCCCGTTGTTGAGCCTCGACCCAGCCACGATGTCGATCGTTGCTTTCATCGGCGCATTTACAGCCCTCTTCGCGGCCACGATCGCGCTCGCGCAAAATGACATCAAGCGCGTGCTGGCTTATTCCACCATCTCGCAGTTAGGATTCATGATCGCCGCGCTGGGTATAGGCGCATATGTAGCAGCCGCCTTCCATCTCGTTACGCATGCTTTCTTCAAGGCGTTGCTCTTCCTGGGTTCTGGCTCGGTCATTCATGGTATGGAGCACGGGGTTCTGCACACCTCGGAACACGTAGACCCCCAGGACATGTTCAACATGGGCGGTCTGCGGCAAAAGATGCCGATCACGTTTTGGACCTTCCTGATCGGCGGTTTTGCGTTAGCCGGCTTCCCGCTCATCACCGCAGGCTTCTGGTCCAAGGACGAGATCCTGGCCGAAGCTTTTGGCCACGCGCATACGGCGGTCTTCGTCACTTTGGCGATCGCCGCGTTCCTGACCGCGTTTTACACCATGCGCCAGATCACATTAACCTTTTTCGGCCGGCCGCGTACTCGAGCTGCTGAGCATGCGCAGGAGCCGAAATGGAGCATGACGGCGCCGTTGGTGATCCTCTCGTTCTTTGCCGTGACCGTTGGCTGGGTCGGCATCCCCGAGCATTTCCCTCTCCTTGGCGGACTCGCGCCGAACTGGTTCCATGAATTTGTCGGCAGCACATTGGCCGAGCATCCGGAATCTGCCGAATTCAATCTGATCCCGCTACTCACTTCCTTGGCGGTCGCACTCGGTGGCTTGTTCTTAGGCTGGCTGGTCTATCGCAATGTGCAGTCTGCTGCGCAGGATAAATTACAGATCCCGCTCTTGAAGAATAAATACTATATCGACGAGCTGTATGGTGTGCTCTTCATCCAGCCGGCCTATTGGTTTGCGGAAACTTTTGTCTATCGCTGGGTGGATAAAGGATTGATCGACGGCATCCTGCATGCTTTTGGCACCGCGACCTCCGCCCTCGGTTCCATGATCCGGACCTACTTTGACTTGCCTGTCATCAACCGCTTCTTCGGCGATGGCACGGCTTTTGTTGCTCAGCTGTCTGGCCGGAAGTTGCGCCCGATGCAATCCGGCCGCGTCCAGCAATATCTCATGCTGGCCCTGGTCGTTTTTTTCTTTATTGGCGGATTGCTCTTCTATTTATTCAAGTGGTGGACTTTGGTTTAGCCGGAGCATTCATTGGATTTCATCGCAGATCATCTGCTCTCGCTGATCCTCTTCATCCCTGCGCTTGCAGGCCTCCTGGTGCTTTTCCTGCCCAATGGCCGTGACGGTCTGGCGCGTTGGATCGCCTTTGGCGCGAGCTTGATCCCTTTTGTTCTTTCGCTGTGGCTGTGGATTGGATTTAAATCCGATCAACCGGGCTTTCAGTTCCAGGAGTCTTACATCTGGTACGAAGCGATCCATTCGTCCCTGCACCTCGGGATCGACGGCATTTCTCTGACGATGGTCCTCCTGACGACGCTGCTGACACCGCTCGCGATCCTGGCCTCCTTCACCATCACG
>CAYUUJ010000201.1:0-5119 GCA_964447845.1 uncultured Anaerolineaceae bacterium | reverse complement strand
CCATTGACACATGCGAGATCATGTTGCGTTACTACAAATCCGAGCCAACCCGCCTGCGCCCCACCGACCGGATGGTGGCACACACCGGATACCTGATCTTTGCGCGGCGCATCGAGGTGAGCGAGGACGAGCGCGGTAAGGAACTGGCCGAGGAGATCGGCGCGGTCAGTCGGATCGAAGAGCGACCCTAAACTTTGGAATTCGTTGGTAAAGTGAATTAAGAATAATGAGGAACAGCCTGTATGCGTAGAGCTTTCCGCCGACAGATCCGCCGAACGTTGGCACCCGACGTGCCGCCTATTCTTCAGCGCGCGAATAATCTGCTCGATAAAGGAGAATACCTGCGCGCCGCGGAGGCTTTTGAACAACTGGCGGACATGGCCGAAAAACGCAACGGTCCCCGTGCGCCCATGTTCTACCTGCAGGCAGGGCGTGCCTGGTTGCTGGCTGGCAAAGCTCCAGCCGCCGTGGATCATTTCAAGCGCGCGCTTGCCTTATTCGCTGAACGAGGCCAAAACGGAAGGGTTTCGCAGGCCGGCGTTCGCATCACCACCGAACTCGAAGCACGCGGCTTCAAGAAAGAAGCCGGGGAGCTGAAAACCTACCTGCATGAGCTCCTGCCTGGACCCATAAAATTTACACAATCCCCTCCATCCACCAGACAGATCACTCTACCAACGCATTGTCCATACTGCGGTGCCGCCATGCGACCGGACGAGGTGGAGTGGCTGGACGAGAAAACTGCCGAATGCGCTTATTGTGGCAGTCCTGTGCGTGGGAAAGACTAAACACGAAGGCACGAAAGATTCAAAGGGATTTCCTTAGTGACCTTTGTGTCCTTTGTGTTTAATACATGGAAATAACCGAATCCTATATCACACAAAAATTACAGGCCGCGGAAAAAGAAACGGTCGAAACCTATGCCGAGACGGACTTTCCGCTGGACGCCAAGTTTCGCTGCGCGGCGGTGTTGATACCGATGACTTACTTCCAGGACGAATGGCATGTACTCTTCACGCGTCGCACGGACCGGGTGGAGTCGCACAAGGGACAAGTCTCGTTTCCAGGCGGCGCCTGTGACGAAGGTGAAACCGGCGCGGAGGTCACCGCGCTGCGCGAGGCCGATGAAGAGATCGGCTTGCACCCTCACGACGTACGCGTGTTGGGACGGCTGAGCCCCATGATCACCATCAGCAGTTATGAGGTGACCCCCGTGGTGGCCGCTTTTGAGATGCCGTATACCTTTCGGATCGCAACGATCGAAGTGGCGCGCGTATTCACCCTGCCATTGACCTGGCTGGCCGGCCGCGAAAATTACTGGGAGTTCACGCGGCGGGACAGCCGCTCATTGATCGCATACCATCCTTACGATGGAGAATTGTTGTGGGGCGCCACCGCACGCATGACGGTGCAACTCATCAAGACTCTCGAATTCAATCAGTAGGAAACCGAATGCCTTTATAAATCAAGACCATTAACGCAAAGGCGCAAAGTCGCAGAGATCCTTATATTTCTTTGCGTCTCCGCGACTTTGCGTTGAGTCGAATTGGGTATCGATTGAAATAAAAACTCCCCGATGCAATTCGGGGAGTTTTTTGTTGTCAGAAATACTTCTATTTCTTGGGTTTCTCTTCCTTCTCTTCTTTTTCGTCGCCTTCCTCGTCCTTCTTGCCGCGTTCCACGGAGAGTTCGGGTTCAACCGCATCGGTCACAACACCTTCTGCTGCAACGACTGGTTCTTCCTCTTCCTCCTTGGCATAGGTGGTGACGATGATCATTTCATCCGGGTCATCCAATACACGCACCTTATCCGGGATGGGAATATCGCGAACGTGAATGCCATCTCCGACCTTATCCAGGCTCGAAATATCAACCACGAATCGCTCGGGCAGGTCCGTCGGCAGACATTCCACTTCCAACTGGGTCAGTCCATGGACCAACACAGCGTTGAGGTCCTTCACCGCCAGTGAGGTACCGATGATATCGATGCCCACTTTTGCGCGGATATTCTCCTTCAGATCGACAGCCAGGAAGTCCACGTGCAGCAGGTTTCCCTTGATATAGTTGCGCTGCTTCTCACGCACCAACGCAGGATATTCCTTGCCATCCAGGCTGATCGTGACCAGGCTGGAGGATGTCAACTTTGACAGGGTCAGTGTGGCATCATGGCTATCCAGAAGAATACTGATCGGATCCACATGACGGCCATAGATCACGGCCGGCAGCTGACCTAACCGGCGCACAGCTTTGACCTGCTTTCCGATTACTTCGCGCTTATTGGCCTTTAGAACAACTTTCTCCATCTTTGCTCCTCGAGCGCCTCTCACCCCGTCGATTGCGGGATTACCTTCGCTCTTTAGAAAAATTTTGTAGTGACGACTTTAGTCGTCAATGAAGCGACTGAAGTCGCTACTACATTCAAACTAATTACGGCGAAACACCATCCGCCCGATCAACAGGATCAACCCAGCGAAGAGACCGCCCAGCAGTCCGGCGATCACAGCACCGCGGGTATCCACAACAGTTTTGACGTCTCCATTGACATGCCCGGCTAACAGGACGATCGTTTCAATCCTCTCACCTCGTACCTCACGGCCTGCCACGATGCCCGCATAGGTATTCCCAAATTCGACGGTATCTGCCACCACCGCGCCGGCCGCGCCGCTGATGTAGGCGGTATCTGCCTTCAAAACGGCCACCGCACTATTCTTCAGGGATGCTTTGGGCGTCCGCACCACTGCCAACGCGGCGTTGTGGGCGGTCACATGCTCACCCTTCACCTCGAGCGCTGCGGATTGATTGAGGTCCACATCACCGGCCTCAACCTTTTGCGCAGTGCTTTGGTGCATGCGCACCATTTCCGCCAGCACCGATTCGGTATTGGTTTTACTCAGGTTGGTTACCTGAGGCTGTTCGGTGTCATCCTGGGGCTGGGTTTGTTCGCTCATCAGTTTTTGGGCAAGAAATGCGCCTCCGCGCGTACCCTTGTGGGTACCAGGAGGCGCAGGTTCAAGCGTGCGTTATTTTATTCCTCGCGGCACCATCCGTCAAGGTCGTCATTCTGCAAAGGAAACACCTAATTTCGTTATAATACAAATCCATGAGCAATGATTTTCCGAGCATATCCATTGTAACCCCATCATTGAATCAGGGACAATTTATCGAGGCCACGATCCGATCGGTGCTCTCGCAAAATTATCCGCGCCTGGAATTTATCGTAGCCGATGGTGGATCCACCGATAACACGCTCGAGATCCTGAAAAAATTCGGCAAGCAGATCAGATGGTTCAGCGAAAAAGACGAAGGCCAGGCGGATGCGCTCAATAAAGGGCTGCAGCAGACCTCGGGGGAGATCCTGGCGTACCTGAATGCGGATGACATCCTGCTCCCGTCGGCGCTTTTTTCTGTGGCCGAGATTTTCTCAAAAAACCCGAAAAGTCTGTGGCTGACCGGCAGATGCATCATCATCGATGAACACGGAAAAAAAGTGCGCTCACTGATCACTTTACACAAGAATATGTTGCTGCTCACCCGGAGCTACAAGGCGTTGTTGGTCACCAATTATTTTTCCCAGCCCGCCACCTTCTGGCGCAGTGAACTCACCAAAAAATGCGGTTATTTTGACAAGGATTTGAAATATGTCATGGATTATGAATACTGGCTGCGCTTATGGGGGGTCGCCTCTCCCTATATTTTGCACAAGAATCTGGCAGCCTTCAGGATCCACAAGCAGTCAAAAACAACCTCCACCGGACACACTCAAAGTTATATTGGGGAAGAGCAGGCTGTGATCTGGCGCTACTCCGGTTCAGCAATATTACGCCAGCTACATAATGCCCATCGCCTTTTAATGACCGGGGTCTATTCACGGATCAACCGCTAATCGGTTTCCAACACCGCAACCCGCACTCGCCTTTTCCAGAATCAGTTGATGGCAAGCAGGTAGTACCCACCTGCGCGGTCGAGGGTAAAGGCCGGATTTTCGGATATCAAATTTTCAAAAAAGACAAAATCAGCCTTTTGGAAAAGGATAAATTCGACATCATATTTGCGGATCAACTCCGCCTGCCTTTGCGAAGAAATCTGCCCCGAAAAAATGGATTGTCGATCCGAATGCATTTCTGCGCGTTCGGCAGGGGTTAGGAAATACGGATAAGATCGATCTTCGGGCCGATATGAAATAACATTGGCTTTCCAGGAAATTGCAGGTATCCAATCGTTGAGGTCGTCTGGCGCCACCACAACGCCTGGAGAGGCGAGATGCTCGTCCAGGTACTCGCCAACCAGAGCAAGCTGCCGATACCTGGTAGTCGTCCGCTCCAAACGCGCAAAATCCGGCGTGTTCTGATCGCGCATTACCCACAGAAGCAACGAACCAGAAACTATCCAGATCACACCTAAGGCGAGCGAGGAATAATATATCGGTTGGGAATTGGATCCTAGCTGTGATCGACGCTTAGTGAACGCCTGAAATTGGGAAGTTCCGTAGATCAGAAGTAGAAGGAAAACGAAAGTAATCCCAAATGGAAATAGCCAGAGCGTTCTTTCGAGCATAAGCGGAGAAAATATATACCCGAGGATCCAACCTGTGAACGGGATACCCGCCAGGCAAGCCAGCAGAAAACCACCAATGACATATTGGGCGATTGGATCCTTTCGCACAAATTTAATTGAAAGTAAAACAGTTAGTAAAGCGATAATTATCCAGCCCATTTTCATGATTGAATTAAAAAATGGTACGTTGCTCGAAATTGGAAAGTTCATGGTCAAAATTGACGGATTGAATCCATAGAAAATCGTATCGCCCCATACCGAAATCATACTTTCGACGCCATCCTCGGATAATGCGGCTTCCAAGCCGAAGGAGATCTCAGGCTGGGCCTCAACCTGGAGAAAGCGAATAATAATGTGAGGAGCCAAAGCGGCTGCGAAAACAGCCAGAAGAATAAGGCGTTGCTTGATGCTATCCCGGGTCACGCCAAATACGGCTATACAACCTCCAATAAATACTGTAAATGCGATAATGACGGGATGCATGGCGCTCAAACTCAACGCGCTCATGAAGCAAATCGCGATCCTATTTCTATCCGGTCTTTCGAGCAAATTGAAAATGCTTAGC
>CAYUUJ010000200.1:0-5125 GCA_964447845.1 uncultured Anaerolineaceae bacterium | reverse complement strand
GAGCGGCGGTTGGAGATCATGAAAGACCCGCGCCTGGGTGTGTTCGGCGGAATAGGATTGATCCTGATCCTGCTGATCAAAGGAACTGTTCTTGCGACGCTCACACCCACGGCGGGCCTTGGGATCTTGCTGGCGGCCAGCCTTGCTCGCTGGTGCGTCCTCCCCGCGGCGCTCCTGCCTTTGGCGCGGCCCGATGGCCTGGCCGCGGACTTCGTCTCCGGCTTGCGGCGTTCATCGATTTTCATGGGCGCGTTGATCCCGCTCGGTTTGTCATTGGTTCTCGGAATGCGCGGCTTCCTGGCTGTGACCCTCGGATTGAGCGCCGCAGTGATCGTATTGCTCTTTGCCCGTTCCCGGATCGGCGGTGTGACCGGGGATGTGTTCGGGATGCTGGTCGAGATCGTTGAAGTTGCTGTACTGTTGGTATTTGTGAGCATAATATGAACTTCCCAATCGAAGGTGTCTCTATAACGAATACGCCCGAGGCAATCCATCTGCAAAGTGACATGCCTTTGGCCGTACTATCTTCGGCGGTTGCAGGCGGAGGCTTTCGACGAGCCCGCCATATCCTGAATTTCCATGTTGACAAAGGTTACAAGTGTGATGATCCCGCTGCGGATATGCGTGCCCGCGCGCGCCGCATGGGTGTTAGTGGATCTTTCATCGGTTTGCTGACGACATTGCATTTGCACAAGGCACGTTCAGCCCTCCTTCAGGCGGACGGCCTCTCCGCGGGCGCGCTGGTAAGTGCGGGGTTGAGCAACGCAGCTTGCGCCGGGATCACGCCGCCGTTTTCATATCTTCCGGGAACGATCAATATCATCCTCTTGCTGGATGCGCGCCTGACGCGCGACGCGATGTTGAACGCCTTCATCACGGCCACCGAGGCCAAGTGTGCGGTGTTGCAGTCCAGAAATATTCGCACCTCCACAGGCCACCCTGCCACTGGCACGTCCACGGATACCGTTACGGTCGCCGCCACAGACCAGGGTGCCCTTCAATCGTATGCAGGGCCGGTGACAACGATCGGCTGGTTGATCGCGCGCGCGGTCCGGCAGGCGTTGGAAGATTCATTGTCTGCGAGTTAGCCTTGCCCATCCTGTTTGCTCTTTTCCTTGATATTTTTCTGGGCGACCCGCCCAACCGTTTCCACTCCACTGCCTGGATGGGAAATTTCATCGCATGGCTTGTGCGTTTTCGGCCTCATCTGAATCCGTCTGCCGAATTCCTGTTTGGGACGTTCATCGTGCTTACCGGCCTTGCAATATCTGCAGGTCTCGGGTGGGTCATATCCCTTCTTGCATCCCGTCTCCCCATTTGGGCAGGGGTTTTGTTGCACGCTGCTGTTTTGAAATTAACCCTTTCCGTGCGCGGCCTTGATCGAGCAGCGGGAGCGGTCCAATCAGCTCTTACATCAGATGACCTGCCTGAAGCGCGACGCCTGCTTTCATGGCACCTCGTCAGCCGCGATACTTCCCAATTGGACAAAGCGCGCGTCTCCGCAGCTGCCATCGAATCGGTGGCAGAGAATGCGTCCGATGGGGTCGTTGCGCCAATGTTCTTCTACGTTCTTGGCGGATTGCCCCTTGCCCTGGCCTATCGCTTTGCCAACACAGCGGACTCCATGCTTGGTTACCACGACAAGGAACGTGAGTGGCTCGGCAAGGCCGCTGCGCGGCTGGACGATCTGCTGAATCTCATCCCTGCGCGCCTGACGGGTCTGTTGATTGTAATGGCCGCTTTTTTCACCAACGGCGATGGAAGGCAGGCCTGGCATATCATGCGGCGCGATGCACACCGTACCGCCAGTCCAAACGCAGGTTTTCCCATGAGCGCAATAGCTGGCGCGCTCGGCGTGGAACTCGAAAAAGTAGGACATTATTCTCTCGGCGAGGGTCTGCGTATGCCTGAAAGCGCGGATCTCATACGCGCCCGCCGCCTGTTTTATGTCGCAACTGTACTGGCCGCGCTTGTTTTCACGCTTTGGAGCCTCTATGCGACTCCGCGTTGAACCCGCGGTTCACGGCGCGCTTGACTATGCCGAACTCGAGAGCCTCGGCCTGCATCCGGATGATGTGCTGGATTTCAGCGTCAACAGCAACGCCTTTGGCCCTTCACCGCTTGTGAGGCAAGCCATCTCCGACATACCTATTGACCGCTATCCGGATCGTGAGTCGCTCGCGCTGCGCCGCGCCTTGGCGGGCCGATTGAGAGTCCCGATCGACCAAATCCTGGTCGGTAACGGCACTGCCGAACTGATATGGCTCACCGCGATTGCTTTTCTGGTCGCAGGCGAGGATGTGCTGTTGATCGGGCCGACCTTCGGCGAATATGAGCGCGCTGCACGATTGATGGACTGCACGATTCATCACTTGCTGGCGCGCCAGGAAAACGGCTTCGTGTTTCTTGCATCGGATATCGCCGATAAGCTGGATTCGTCGGCCTTCCGCCTTGTATTCCTGTGCAATCCGAACAACCCCACCGGGCAAGTGTTGCCACGAGATATTCTGTATGCCTGGGCGCAGAAACATCCTGATACGTTATTTGTAGTCGATGAGGCTTATATCGCCTTCGTCCCCGGTCTGGAATCGGCCATCTCACAGAAACACAGGAATATTTTGACCCTGCGTTCGATGACCAAGGATCATTCCCTTGCGGCGCTGCGTCTCGGATATGCGGTTGCAGATCAAGAGATTATTCAAGCCCTCATTAACGTCCGCCCTGCGTGGAATGTCAATGCCATTGCACACGCCGCCGGGCTGGCAACGCTACTGGATGAAGCACACCTGGGCGAGACGCTCGCTCAACTGCAAAATGAAAAACCAGCCTTGATCGCCGGATTGCACGATCTGGGATATGCTCCTGTTCCTTCCGCGACCCACTACTTCCTGCTGCCAGTGGATCATGGCGCAGACTTTCGTCGCAAGCTTTTGGCACGCGGCATATTGGTACGCGACTGCGCCTCGTTTGGCCTGCCTGAATATGTGCGCATCGCAACGCGCAAGCCGGATGAGAACGCGCGCCTGCTGCAAGTCATATGGGAAACGTTCCATTCATGAGCACAAGAGTTTTGATGGTGCAGGGTAGCAGCTCCTCTGTCGGCAAAAGTCTGCTGGTCACGGCGTTGTGCCGTATCTATGCGCGGCGCGGCGTGCGCGTGGTTCCTTTTAAAGCCCAGAACATGTCTAATAATGCTGCGGTCTGCCCCGATGGGAGAGAGATCGGCCGCGCTCAAGCCTTGCAAGCGGCTGCCGCGGGCCTCAGCCCTTCCGTGGACATGAATCCTGTGTTGATCAAGCCCGAAACCGATTCGCGTTCACAGGTCGTCCTCATGGGCAGGCTCTGGCAAACACTGGACGCCAAAAACTATTACGACAAAAAGCCGGTTTTGTGGGCCCATATCACTGCCGCGCTCGACCGTCTGCGTGATGCATATGACCTGGTCATCATCGAAGGCGCGGGCAGCCCGGCGGAACTCAATCTGCACGCGGGCGACATTGTCAACATGGCGGTGGCGCGTTATGCACGGTCGCCCGTTTTGATGGTTGGGGATATCGACCGCGGTGGGATCTTTGCCCAGTTGTTGGGTACTCTCTGGCTGCTCGAACCTGAGGAGCGCGCTCTGGTATGCGGGCTGGTGGTCAACAAGTTCCGCGGCGACCCGGAGCTGTTTGCAGACGGTGTGCAGATCCTTGAAGAAAGAGGATGCGTCCCTGTGCTGGGCGTTGTACCGTACCTGAACGACTTATATCTACCGGATGAAGACACCGTTTCATTGGAGGACTCTTCACGTGCCCATAGGCCAGCGTCTGTCATCTGCAAAGATATCGCCGTTTTGCGCCTGCCGCACATCGCCAACTTCGATGACTTTGATCCGTTAATGGCCGAGCCCGGTGTATGTATAAGGTATGTTGCGTCGCTTGATGAGCTTGGAGATCCGGCTGCCATCATTATCCCGGGAACGAAAAGCGCCATTGCGGATTTGGAGTGGCTCCGCCGGAGTGGGCTGGCGAAGGCCGTGATCGCTTTTGCTCAAAAAGGAGGAGCGGTTGCCGGCATTTGCGGCGGCTTTCAAATGCTGGGTGGATCCATTTCCGATCCTCAGCATGTCGAATCGAAGACCGATCGTGTTTCAGGGTTGGGGTTGCTGGCTGTCACAACCATGTTCTTAAAGGAAAAAGCCACCACTCAGGTGCAGGCCCGCATCAACTGCCAAAATGGGTGGTTGGCGCGCCTGGACAATTCCATGATCAGTGGCTATGAAATTCATATGGGTGAGACAGCGAGTCGTTCGCCATGGCTGGAGATCACCCATCGAAACGGCGAACAGGTCAAAGTCCGGGACGGATGCGTTGCCTCCGATGGACGGTTATGGGGATGTTATCTACATGGCTTATTCGCGAACGATGAATTTCGTCACACCTGGTTGGAGAGTCTGGGATGGGAATCCACCGATCGAATCTCATCCCGATCCGAGTCGTTCGAGCGTTCGCTGGATACGCTGGCGGATGCGGTGGAAGGTGCGTTGGACATGGAATTGTTGGAGAAGATCATATGGGCCAACTAACTCTCATCCTTGGTGGCGCGCGCAGTGGCAAGAGCGACCATGCCGAGCAGGTTGCGCGCGCCTCGGGCAGATCCGTGCTCTTCATCGCCACTGCTCAAGCCCTGGACGACGAGATGCGCGGACGAATTGATAAACATCGCGCCGCTCGCTCGTCCGAATGGAAGACACTTGAAGCGCCGGTACAAGTCGGCTCGGTTCTGATTTCGGGCGCTACGGAGTTTGAAGCTGAAATCGTCATTCTCGATTGCATCACGTTGTTGGTCAGCAACGTGCTGATTGCGTTGCCTGAAGATTCTTCCTCTGAACAGGTGCTGCGAAGTGTGGAGACTGAGATCGAAACCTTGCTGGAAGCGCACGCTAAACTTGGCGGCCAGTGGTTGGTGGTTTCCAACGAGGTTGGACTCGGCGTTGTGCCGCCCTATCCCTTAGGACGTGTTTATCGCGACGCGCTGGGCTGGGCCAACCAGCGCCTGGCGCGTGCGGCGGACAAGGTCATCCTGATGGTGGCCGGTATCCCGACGGTTATAAAATAGGTCAGAAGGTTTTTATGCTGAAAAT
>CAYUUJ010000199.1:0-5170 GCA_964447845.1 uncultured Anaerolineaceae bacterium | reverse complement strand
CTGGCGCTGGATACCAAGACCCAGAGCTTGAACGTAAAAGGCGGAACCTCCAACAACGACATCAAATGCATCGACGCACAGGAATTCCCGCCGCTGCCTGTGGCGGACTTTGAGGGCGCGGTGCAGTTGAACGTGGCGGATTTTAAAGAGATGATCCAGCAGGTGGCATTCGCGGCCTCGACCGATGAAGCCCGGCCGGTGTTGATGGGTGTGCTGGTGAACGTGGACAAGGACCAGATAACGATGGCGGCCGCGGATGGTTTCCGTCTCTCGGTGCGCAAGGCGACGCTTTCCTCGCCTGCTGCGCATGCGCTGACCGTGATCATTCCGGCGCGGGCGTTGAACGAATTGGCGCGCGTTTCCAGCGACGGGGATGAGATGATCCAAATGGTGGTGCCCAAGAGCCGCGGCCAGGTGGTATTCCGCGTCAAGGATGTGGAAGTGGTCTCGCAATTGATCGACGGTACCTTCCCCGATTATCAGCAGATCATCCCGCGCTCGCACAAATCCCGCACGCTGGTTTCCACCGCCTCCCTCTTGAAAGCCTGCAAGCAGGCCGAGATCTTTGCGCGCGAGGGATCGAACGTGGCGCGGCTGGATATCAAGTCGGCCAAGAGCGACATGCAGCCCAGCGAAGTGGAAATTTCAGCCACCTCCGAAGAGACCGGCAAGAACGAGACCATCGTCGAAGCCACCGTGGATGGCAGCGGTGTGTTGATCGCTTTCAATGTTAAGTTCCTGCGCGAGGCGCTCGAGATCATCCGCACTCCGAACGTGGCGTTGGAGACCTCCACGGCCAATGCGCCGGGCGTGGTGCGGCCGGTGGGCGATGATAATTTTCTGCATGTCATTATGCCGATGCATTTGGGGTAGTTGGTTAGACGGTTAGTCGATTAGTCTGATAGTCTGATAGTCTGATAGTTGGTGGGGAAATGCGGCGGGCGAAAGCCCGTCGTTTGTTTTAACACCAATGTCGCGAATATGCGAATGGCGCGAATTTGTTTGTTGCTCCAAGAGGTTCTACCGCTTCGCGGCACACGTGTGTCCCCGACGGCGGTCGCAGACCGCCTCTGAGCAAGAGGCAACGCGAATGGTGCGAATGGGTTTTGAAAACATTTGCGGAATTCGCAAATTCGCGTCATTCGCGTTAGTTATCGGGTAACCTGGTAGACCGTAAAACGCTGGTTGTTAAAAACCACACTTAAGCCCGCATTCGTACAGGCCTCCGGATCCGGGACTTGTCCATTCTCGCCTTGTTTCTCATGAAACACCACATAATCGACCCGGCTGAAATCCTCACAACTCTCGGTCATGAATGAGTCCCGGTCTGTGAGCAGCCGCATGGCGCGCGGTTTGAAGAAGATGACCACGCTGTCCGGCGGAGTCTGCTCGCGCACGAACTCGAACATCGCAGCGCTGACCGGATCGAAGGGTCCGTTGATGGTGCGATCGTTCTGCAGGTTGGCCCAACTCACATGAGCTGAAACGTACAGTGACAAAATGATCAGGATTCCAGCCAGGCCGGCGCCTATCCACTGATCGATCGGCTTTTTCTCTGACGGGCGTTTTTCCATACGCCTGTACATTTCCTCGGCAGCGATCAACAGGATCAGGGGCAGGATTGGGAAAATAAAGCGCAGGCCCTGTCTCTCGGGCCACGTGATGAAGAGCACGAGGGTTAAAAGAATGTACATCAGGATGGCCGCGTTCCTGCGCGGGTTCGAGAACAGACTGAAGAGGAAATTTACGATTAAAAGTACGCCGAATACTCCGTAATCCGGAATGTCAGCAAACAGCGCGGCTGGCAGTTTCAGATAGTAGTACAGGTTGTCCAGCAAAAGATCAGTCGTCAGCAGCGCGTAGTGGGCAAAATAGGATTCCTGTCCATTCGGCAGAAGCGCAAGTCCCAGCGCGGCCAGCAAGCCAAACACTACGTACGGCATAAGGAAGGCCGTTAGATTCCTGCGGATTTCCGACATGCCTCTGTATCGCAAAAGCTGAGCGACCGCCAGCGCGCCCAGCAGGAGGATCCCGTTCGTGCGAATGGCAAACGCCGCGAAGATGACGAAGCCGATCGCCACCGGGATAAGCGGCTTAGACTCCGGCTTATCCGCGCGCAGATATTTTTCGATCAGGAATATCCCCAGGCTGGAGAAGAATAGAAACGGCACGTCCGAGAGGATCAAGTCATGGGCTTGCAGCAGGGCCGGATTGAAAGCCAGGATGGCCGTCAGGAACAAGGACCAGCTCGCGGGCAGGCGGAGTCGGACAAGGTGGTAAAAAACAAAAAGAAACAAAACAAAAAACAAGGTACTGACGGCTTTCAAAGCCAGCAGGTTGAGTCCGAACACAGCCAGCACCGGCGCCAGCAGCAGCGGATATCCCCACGGATACGCGACCGGGCCGGGCGAAAAAAAAGATTCCTGGATCGTGAACATGTTGTGCTGGATGAAAGCGTGGGTCGTGCCGTTCAATACACTCTGCGCTTGCATGATGTAGGAGGCATAGTCGTCCCCCCACAGATGGCCGCGCGTCAGCAGGGCGAGGCTGAGGATCGCAGAGATCAACAGGATCACGATCAAAATGGAAAGCTCAGTTCTTTTCAGCACGTGAAGATTCTACCCGCAATCAAATTAGAATATTTGTTCTAAATAAGAGCAGGTGATCATTTCGTCTATGTACGTCATGTTTTAACGCAAAGACGCGGAGACGCAAAGTTTTAAACCGCTCCGCGCCTTTGCGTCTCCGCGTTAATTTTTAACGAGCAGCTAAATTCGCTGTAGTGATCTGCAAATTAATAAAGCGCGCCCGCGTCGGTTGATCAACACACCTTACAATGCCAGCAGCACATGCAGAACAATATCTGTAGTAAAGTGCGAGAGCATGGCCGATTCAAGTCCGTGCTTCGAATATAGATAACCAAAGGCAACGCCGGCGATCCCATTCAGCACCAGAGCGCGCAGGATGACCAGCGGCGTGAGCGGTAACAACAGCGCAGTGGCAGGCAGGTGTCCCAATCCGAATAATACAGCGGCCAGGATGTTCGCGGTCCAGAGCACCGCATGAGTCGGTTTGCCATCCGAAGTTTTACGAATGAATGTACCCAGCCAGGCCAGCAAACTCATCAGGAAGAGTCGCAGCAGGATCTCCTCATTGATCCCGCCGTAAAACGAAGCCAGCATTCCTTTCCAGGCTGCGGGCTGCGCGCTCTGCAAATTCAGCGCAGAGAATGAGTCACCCAACTCGGCCGTCAATGCCGGGCTAAAAACGTAAAGATCCAGCAAGATGATCACGATCGAGACGACGACACCCAGCAGGATGCTTTGAGGCAGAATGGATCTGACCTGGGCGCGGATCGATCCGCCGGCCAGCTTGGCTTCGAGGATCGGCAGCCCCAGTCCGATGCGGTTCGCGGCTGCCAGCCCGAGCGCGATCACTACTGCGAACAGGACCGTATTCTGAGCGATCTGGACCGGGATCAGCACGTTGAAAGGGATCGGAACCTGCTCGAGCACATCCGCCTGCAGCTCGAATGCGTAAGGCAGGATGGCGATGCCGCCCAAGGTTGCGGCCCCCAGTAGAATGAAGAAGATGCGCCAGTCGAATCGTTTTCTCATGCTAATCATCTTAACCCGGCAATGAGCGCTGTCTGCGGGCCGACGCGCTCAGAGGCCGTTTGGCAAGCATGGTCACTTTTTCGCTCCCATACTGTGTGTAGAGGGTGACGGCCTCCCAGCCTTCCTCACCCCATTCGTTCAGCGTCGCCTGGATGTGTTCGTCCTGGGTGCCGAAAATACCGCCGATCGTGTCGACCCGGTATTCCCATTGTTTGTTTTCTTCTGCCATTGTCAGCCTCCTGTGGGTTGTGATTGTTTCATGTGAAACGTGCGCTGTGCGAGACTGCCCGGAAAAAAGCCCGGGTTATCCACCGCGGAGTCGCGGAGTTCGCCGAGAAAATATCAACAGACTCTGCGCGCTCTGCGTCTCTGCGGTGAAAAGCGCTTATTTGGAAAGCAATTTCTCCTGGTGTCTTTGTGCTTGCAAACGCATAGTTTTCAGACACTTTATCAAGCCTGCGTTTCCTGCCGATACAGAATATAAGAGTAAATCACCGGCACCAAAACGGCGACCAGGATCAGGGGCACGATGATCAGCAATCCGGCCCGGCCGAACAGGCTCGCCAGCATGACCAACAAGCCCATCACGACGAACAGTCTGCTGCCCAGGCGATGGGTCTGCTCCCAAACCGAATCGCTGCTCAGGGTCCAGGGTGTGCGGATGCCGATGAAAAAATTGCGCCTGGTCCTGGCCATCAGCACTCCGGCGAAGACCAGGATCAGGCCGACGGCCGGCAGCAGCACGACGCTCATCTCGAAATCCTGATAGCCGAGATTCCACAACATGGTCAATACGTGCACGTAGAGCAGAAAGACCACCAGCAGCAGCACGAAGGCATTAAAGGAGTCTCTGAAGCTGGCAATGTTGGCTTTGTGCGGATCGATGCGCGGCACCAGCAGCAGCAGACCCAGCAGCCCGACGGCCACGAGCGGCACTAGAAAGGCGCCCCACAAGCGGGACATATAGCCGTCAACCTCGTCGTTCAGGGTCCAGTGCGAAGCGACCTGCTCGGGCAATTGGCTGTAGACACTCAGGTTGAAAATGGTGGCAGCCAGCACCAGCAAAAGGGACAGGCTGATCGTCATACGAGTGGACATATCGCGCTCCGGATTGGGAAATTGTTTCACATGAAACGTATGTCACTGCAAGACAGATATTTGCCTGTCTTGCAGTGCGGGATTATTTTTCCTTGGGCAGATTGTTCTGCGCCAACGACACCATGCCGCTCAGGCCGCCCAGGTTCATGGTATCCACGGCTGAGGACGGCACGATCACCAGCGCGCCCTTTTCCTTCAAGCCTTCGAACAGCATGTTCATGGCCCGCAAGTGCAGCGCGGTTGGGTTGTCAATATAAGCCTGCGAAGCCTCGGCGAAGGAAGCCGCGATCTGTTTCTCGGATTCGCCCAGGATCACGCGCGCCTGGCGCTCGCGTTCGGCCTGCGCTTGGCGGGACATGGCGTCCTCCAGGCCTTGTGGGATGACGACATCCCGGATCTCCACCGATTGCACCGTGATCCCCCACGGCGTGGTGCGCTGATCGATGATCTTCTGC
>CAYUUJ010000198.1:0-5176 GCA_964447845.1 uncultured Anaerolineaceae bacterium | reverse complement strand
ATATTTGCTTTGGCGCGAAACTTATGACCGATTGAAGACGATTTACCCAAAGCTGGTTAATCACTAAAGAATTTTTTTGCTTTCTTCTAACATTCTGAATTTCTCTCAATATTCGATAGAGATCAAATTGAGAAGAGCGGTTGTCAACACGATGTTATTTTCCCGACGCGTCCATCTTTGGTTTGGAGAACGTCAGGGAGTGACCTGATGCCCCTTTGACCTCATTTATAAGTTAGTCCCGTTCAAGTTTGCTTGAGACCACTCTTTGGACAGGAGACCATTGTACCAATCACATTCCATAACGCCTAGTTATGCGATTGAGATTTATCTAGTAGGAGCATCTAGCCGGTTGATGGCATCAACGTTGGCGGCGGAGGCGCCTTTGGGGATGCGGTATTTCTATTTTTCAGAGGGGGCCGCATATGCACTGTGCCGAGCGTACCATCCCCGAATAGTACGATCAGCCACCATAGCAACCAGTGCAATTGCGAGGCCAGACGTAAGTCCGAGTACGGCACTTGCATTCCCGAGCGCGATGTAGACCTGTTGGCCGAGATCTCTCGTCCCAACAAGTGCCGCGATAACCAACATGGACAAGGCGGCCATGATAGTCTGATTAAGGCCAAGCATCACATTCGGCATCGCGAGAGGCAATTTGACTTGTAGCAGCAGTTGCATAGGCGTGCACCCACATTGCCGGCCCGCCTCAATGCAGTCCGTGCGTACGCCACGGATGCCGTGCTCAGTGTAGCGGATCGGAGGCACGATCGCGTAGAGCATGATCGCGACCAGGGCAGTGAGTTCTCCGACCTTGAAGAACATCAGAACAGGAATCAAGAAGACAAATTGAGGCATGGTCTGCAGCGTGTCTTGTATCGGGCGGAGCACCTGTGAGACTGTATCATTGTGTGCCGCCCAGACACCTAGCGCCCCACCAATCACTAAACATAATAGCACCGCCAAGCCGCACAGATAGGCCGACTGCATGAAGGGCCCCCAAAGTCCCGTCAACAGGATAAAAATGCAGGTTGAGAGCGAAAACAGTCCAACGGCCCGACCGGCGCAGCGCCAGGCCAGAGTAACAATAAGCGCGATGGTAGCGGCCCAGGGAAAGGTAGAAAATCCAAAGAAGAAGTAGAGCGCGCCAACAACAACAGCAAATGCCGGACGCCAGCCAAAACGCAAAGTGAGGCCATAGGCAATGACGGCAACCGACACCACATAAATAAAAATTACGGTTGGACTTAATTCAATTCCCCAAGTGACCGGTGTTACCGCGCGGATCATGCCAATTCGGAGAGGCACAATAAAGTAATAGAGAACCCCATTCTTGAAAGTCTCGATCGGTCCATCAAAACGGACAACTAGCTCCAGAACCCAGTGATTGAGGGCATCAGCGTCAATTAGGCCCCGCGAGGACATGAATGGATATGAAAAGGCGACTCCGCTCAATCGCATAGTCCACGCGCCAATCAGTGCTATTGCGATGACGCTCCAAAGACGCCCATTCGTGAGCCAGGCTGGGGAATACTTGGCAACACCCTGCCCGGCCAAGCCCAATGTGATCCTGTCCATTACCATAGCAAGAAGCGCAATCGCAACACCGGCGAGCAAGCTTTGGCCGAATGCAGCCGCGCGCATTGAAGCAAGGACTTCCCAGCCGATATCGGCGAATCCACCAATGATGGAGGAGATGATCATGATACTGAACGAGGCCATCGTTGTTTGATTGATCCCGACAAGGAGCTGGGGTGCGGCTGTCGGCACATCCACCATCCAGAAACGCTGCCGTGGTGTGCAGCCACTCATTACCCCGGCCTCGGTGATGTCGCGAGGGACGAGTTCAAGGCCCAACAACGTATTTCTCACCATGAAAGGGATGGCATAGATGGCGCTGGCAATCAGCCCAACTACCGGACCGAATCCAAATAGCAACAACAACGGAATAAGATAGGCGAAAGCAGGCATCGTCTGCATCACATCTAGCGCGAAATCTATTGCTGCCCGAGCCCGCTTCAGCTGAAAAGCAAAGACGCCAATAGCAAATCCTGTAAAGACGGAGATTGGAACTGCTAAGAGCACAAGAGAAAGAGTGTTCATGCTTTGAGGCCAGTACCCAGCTACCAAGAGGTAACCAAGCGTGGCAATCGAAAAAACGGCGAGGCGATAGCCGCCAGCGCGCAAGGCGATAACGCCAACTATGAGCATCGTCATCGGCCAGGGAAGCCATTGCAGGCTAATTTGTACTCCCACCATGGGCCATTTAAGCAGCCATGAGATGCCGCGAAATACAGGCCGAGCCAGGTCGAAGAACGAAGCACTATAGATATCCACCCATTGCGCAATTGGCACGACCCAATCGGAAGGATAGGAGGCCAACCAAGGGAAACCGTCACGTAGCGCTAGGCAAAGAATAGTAAAGGCCATTGCCGAGATCCAGATCGCCAAACCCGGATCCCAGTGCGGCCGCCGTAACGCGGTTGCAGTGAGTTCACTCAACGCCGCCGCTCCCTGTCTCGCTCAAGAATCTTCAATACTCCTCGGCGATCGATCGACCCCAGCGACTTTCCTGCAACATTGACAACAAGAAAACCGGTGATCCCGTTAGCGACTTTGGCAACTAGTTCTTCCACATACATCGTGTCCTGAACGGTCTCTACGTGTGGGCCGCAGTCAAGGCCGCTCTCAACTGCAATATCAGCCGCCTGGACCGCGCGAACCAGCGAGATGTCTTCGACAAACTGCGCTACGTAGTCGTCGACCGGATCGCGGAGGATTTCGGTGGGCCGCCCGATCTGGATGATCTCACCTTGGCGCATGATAGCGATCCGGTCCGCAAGGCGAAAGGCCTCCTGTATATCATGAGTGACGAAGACGATTGTCTTGCCAAGTTTCTGCTGGAGCTTCAGAAACTCGTCCTGCATCTGCCTGCGGATTAATGGGTCGAGCGCCGAAAAAGGTTCGTCGAGGAACCAAAGCCCCGGCCCGACCGCCAGCGAGCGGGCGATTCCCACCCGCTGTTGTTGGCCGCCGGATAACTGATGCGGAAAAGACTGCTCGCGGCCTGCGAGACCAACGAGCGCGATCATTTCCATCGCTCTCCCATGGCGTTCGCTGAGGGGACGTCCTTGGACTCGGAGCGGAAAGGCTACGTTGTCGAGGACGTTCAAATGCGGCATGAGCCCAAAATGCTGGAACACCATTCCCATGGCGCTCCGACGTAATTCGATAAGCCGCTGCGGAGTAGCGCGAATCAGATCCTCGCCGTCTAGGATCACTTGGCCATGGCTAGACTCGATTAAGCGCGAGAGACAGCGTAGCAGTGTCGATTTTCCTGAGCCGGACAAGCCCATGATGACGAAAATCTCGCCAACATGAACATCGAAATTGGCGTTGATCACCGCTGCAGTTTGCCCGTCCCGCTTCAACATCTCGCTCACGGTGCTCGGCTCGCCGGAAAAGTGATCCGTCTTTCCAATGAGGCTTTCTGCGTGGACACCGTAAACTTTCCAAAGGTTTCGGCAGGACAGCTTGACGGGCTGTTCTGGCTCCGCCTTAACCATCGTGTTAATTCCTCTTATGCTAGGTTCACCCTCGTGGGCCCGCGTTGATCGTCGCTTTGCAGATTCCGCCTCCTGACTTCGAGGCGCAATTGCTCGCTTGACACGAGGCTCTCGCATCAGCGCGTGGCCTCATTTACCCAAGGTTCCCACACGTCTTGATTCTGGTCGATCCAAGACTTGGTAACTGACTCGATATCTTTGCCCTGCTTGTCGATTGCAAGGATCATTTGCTGTTGCAGGTCCGCGTCCATCTGAAATGCCTTCAGAAACTTGTAGGCCGCAGGCCATTTGTCTTTGACGCCCGACCAAACCACTTTATGCACCTCAGGTGCATTTATGCAATGATCGTTGTCCTGCGACTTGCAGGGCGGCATCGACACCCAACCCATGTTTGCTTCCGCGAAGACGTAATGCGGTGCCCAAAACATCATCAGTAAGGGTCTTTTCGTGGCCACGGCCGATTCGAGTTCGGCAACCATGGCGCCATCGGATCCTCCAGGCACCGCGGTAAGAGGTAGATCATTGTCCTTGATAATCTGCACCGAGCGGGAACCCCAGTCGGCCGGGTAATCGAGTAGACGGCCGTTCGGGAAAGTATCGGGCGACGTTAGCGCTTGTACACAGCCTGGTTTCGTGAGAGCGGTCCAATCAGGTAGGCCTGGGCAGACATCGATCATGTACTTAGGATAGACCCAACCTTCGTTCGTCTGAAGGCCAAGCGGGCCAATGTCTTCCACCTTTCCTTCCTTCAGGACTTTCGGAAAGATGTCACCAACATTATTCATCCAGATCTCAAGCGTGACGTCGAGCGTACCATCCGCGAGGCCGGTGAACTGCGGATAGCCGCCGGCTGTCACGTATTCAACTTTGTAACCCATTTGTTTAAGCAGGGTACCGGCGATATGCGTGGTCACGTGTTGGCCGGTCCATTCGGCCATCACGATCTTGATGGGCTCGTCTTTGGCTCCCATGTCGGCTGCCTCCACCGCGATGGGATGCATTGCAGCAAGAATCGCAACGAACGAACCCGAGGAATTCCGGAATAACTTTGACTTGAACATCTTTTCTCTCCCTCTTGTATTGTTGTTTTCTCTTCAAACGAAACCCAAGCTCAGTGTGATGTCAGCCCCCCATCAATGTTGATGGACTGGCCAGTGACGCTTGGTGCCAACGTCAGATAAATAGCGAGATCACCGATTTCCTCGGGCGTCTGTGGGCGGCCCTGTGGCACGAATTCGAGCACATGCCGCTGCCATGACTGCTCCGCAGATTCTCCTCGTTCTCTGAACTCCTCCGAAAGCAGGTCCCACATCGGTGTTTTCACGACTCCGGGGCAAATAGCATTCACCGTAATGCCGTCACGGGCCACCTCTTTGGCGAGCGAATTCGTGAAGCCGAGCACGGCATATTTGGACGCGCTGTAGAGGGCGAGTTTCGGGTAGCCGTCTTTACCGGAGACGGAAGAAATATTTATGATGCGCCCAAAGCCATTGCGCTTCATTGCGGGTACTGCTGCCTTGCACGACAGGAAGACGCCCTTCGCATTGATATCCATCACGCGGTCCCATTCCGCTTCTGCCACGTCTTCGACGGCAGCAACGCTGATGACACCG
>CAYUUJ010000197.1:0-5203 GCA_964447845.1 uncultured Anaerolineaceae bacterium | reverse complement strand
GGTGGATCGGCAAATTCATCCCGCGCGTGATGCTCGGCTGAAATGCAGGTTCACAAGGCTTCCTAAAAAGTAAACGAACAAAACCGCCACGATCACCTCTGCGATCCAGCCAATAATGGGAAAGAAGGTCAGGATTTCAAGGGCCGTGTCCTTCAAGAGCGTGGAGATGCCCCACAATGCCGCGGCGGAATATCCGATTTCCTTCATGCCGAGCTTGAATTCATGGATCTTCGCAAGGTGAACGATCATGAACACTTCCAGGGCGGTCAACAGCAGGGATGTGCCCGGGATGGGCGCGGTGAGGGCGGCGATGACCCCGGCGATCAGTGTGTAGAGAAGTATCAGTTTCATCGAGCCTCTCTCATGACGGCGCTATGACATCGTTGGGGAGGGAATTGCTTCGCTTCACGCGCCATGACATGTCAACCTTATCTCAGCCTTGCAAAAGCCCGCACCGGAAACGTGCCCATCCCTTTGACTTTGGGGGGCACGGCACTGAAGGTGAAGCCTTGATCGGGGACTTTTCCCAAATTGCACAGATGCTCGGCGATTATGATCTCAGCCCTCAGAAGTGTGGAATGCACCGGCCGGGCTTTGCCGCGCGTGTCATCGATGTTGAGCGAGTCGATGCCCACCAGCTTCGCGCCTGCATCCCGCAGGTAAACGGCCGCGTCTTCGGTCAGGAAAGGATGATTCTCGAAATATTTATCGGTTGCCCAGTGCTCATCCCAGCCGGTGTGGACGATGACAGCCTTGCCTTTGATTTCCTTATTTTTGAAAAATCCGGCATCCACTGCAATGCCCTTGCGGTGATCAGTGCGGATCAGGATGCCGTCCAGGTCCGCGAAACTTTCCAGGCCGACCTCGGACAGGTCTTTGCCGTCCGCATATCGATGAGAAGGGCAATCCACATACGTACCGGTGTTGGCGACCATCTCGATCTTGCCGATCTGGAATTCCGTGCCCGGCGCGTAGCGCTCGCGGGAATCTGCGCGGCTCAGGAAATCGCAAATGATGGGAGCAGGCAGCCCTTTATAGGTAATCAAGCCGTCGTAGATCGTATGGCTCAGATCGATGTGATCCGCCGCAGCTGAGGAATCATCCCCCGGCTGTCGTTTATGCTTCTCAGCGATGATCTCTTTATTAAGAATTCGCACTTCGCCGACCATCAGCAGGCGCATGTCCCTGACGATGAAATCCGCCAGCTCCTTATCGGAGATATCATCGCCCGCGATATCCAGCCGGAAATCCTGACCCTGGATCCCGCCGCCGTTGGTAAAGTCAACTTCGAAGTCGAATTTCACGCGTTTGTCCATGGCTCACTCTTTGCTCCTCCGGGGGCTTAGCCCCCGGCTGAACATACTAAGCAAATAATTCTCTCACATCGTCCACTGGAATGACTGATGGTTTCTCGGCAAGATAGAATTTCGCGCTTGACCATGGATATTCTTCTGGCAACTCTACCAAGCGCCAATGCGGTTGACATGGATTGTAATGGATGTAATTCATCTTTTGTTCGAGAAATCCAAAGGAATAAACATCGCGTGCATCATAGCCATCCTCCCAAACTTTGTACTCCTGACGGCGATCCTGATTCTGGTCTGTAAATAGGGCTAGCATCTCTAAGTTATCTTGCATATGCGATTGCCGATGATCTGTCTCGCTGTATGTCTCTTGAAATCGCGTATCATATCGATAAGTGTGTGCTCTTTGCTGAACTTTCCAATGAAATGGATGTGATTTGGCATCACTACAAATGCAAATAAATTCATACGTCCGTTCGTGCGGAGGAAATCCAGGCTGCTCAACAGGATCCGCACCACCTTCTCTTGCTTGAAAATGTGAGCATGCTTTTCCGCCGAAGTGGTAACAAAGTATAGATAGTCTGGGTTGAATTCCGGTCGAACAGGCATACATACTCCCCCCTGCTAACCCGGGGGCTTAGCCCCCGGTAAACCAAAAGTCATTTTATTACCATCAGCTCGATGAATCGATCCACAACCTGCGGATCGAAATGCCGGCCCTTTTGTTCCTGAATATGCGCGAGCGCTTTCTCGCGCTCCCAACCGCGCCGATACGGACGGTCGCTGGTAACCGCATCCCATACGTCCACCACCGCGAAGATGCGCGCCGCCAATGGGATCTCCTCCCCTTTTAAACCGCGCGGATACCCAGTGCCATCCCACTTCTCATGATGGCAGTAGGGGATATCGAGCGCCAGCCGCAAATAGTCAATCGGTTGCAGCATTTCATGTGCAAATACCGGATGCTGCCGCATGATGATCCATTCCTCGTCGGTCAATGGACCTTCTTTCAGCAAAATATGATCCGGGACTCCCATTTTGCCGATGTCGTGCAGCAGCGATCCGCGCCGCACCTGTATCAATTCGGCTTCACTGAAACCGAATTTCTGTGCCAGCCTGATCGTCATTTCGGTGACGCGCTGGGCATGCCCCTCAGTCTCCTTGTCGCGCAGGTCGAGAGCGTGGGACCAGCCTTCGATGGTCGAATCATAAGCCTGGGAGAGTTCGTCATTTGTGTTCTGCAAGTCCGTGAAGAGGGTTGTGCTCTCGATGGCGATGGCAGCCTGTCCGGCCAGGGTTTCCAGGAAATCCAGCCATTCCGGATCCGGATCCAGCACGGAGCGATGGAAGATCTCCAGCACACCTTTCACCTGTCCCTGCGTGATAAGCGGCGCTGCAAAATAACTGGCAAAACCTTCCATGGCAAGCGAGGGCGCGAAGGTAAGTGTCTGGGGGTCAGTCTGCAAATCCTTGATGTGGATGAAGCTGCGCTGCTGCGCGGCGCGGCCTGCGATCCCCTCACCCAGCCGCAGACGCGTGAAGCGAAACGTCGGAGAGTGAAAGCCTCGGCTGGCGGCATATTCAAGCTGCTGGCTGGTTTCATCCAGCAGCAGGACGACCGCCGCGTCCACCTTCAGCTGTTCTGTGATCTGATCGAGCAGCACATCCAGCATGCCGCGCAGATCACGGTTGTTGGCGATGGCGATGTCGATGGCGCGCAGGGCCTGCAGATGTTCCAGCCGGCGGCGGGAATCCTTGTAGAGTCTGGTATTCACGATTGCCGGAGCGGCCTGATCCGCCAGGCCTCGCAGCAGCAGGAGTTCATCCTCTGTGAAAATGCGACGATCCTCCCAGCGTGAGGCGGCCACCAGGCTGCCGATCAATTCATGCTCATATTCCAGCGTGGAGAAGGCCATGGAACGCAGATTCAGCTTCCTGAATTCATTGGCGTAAGGCAGACTGCCAAGCACGTGCAAGTCCGGTACCGCAAAATCCTTCCCGAGCGTCATCACTGCCAGGTCATATGTGTCTTTCGGGAGTGGCAGCATTTCCTTCAGCCGGTCGGGGGATATCCCAAATCCAGCTGTGGCAGACAAAATATTCTGCTTTGGATCGTACAAAGTCACGAGCGCAACCGGGGTATTGAGGGCTTGCGCGACCTCTTCGCACAGGGCCGTCAGTAAAGTTTCGAGGTCGAGCTGCGCATTCAATCGACCTGCCACGCGTAATAGCGCTTGTGTTCGAGCTGCTTCGCGGCGGCTGCGCTGTTCCTTTTCAGTCAACTCGGCCTGACGGTCGCGCTCAAGCAAGTCGCGATGCCGCGTGATCACAAGCAGGAGAGCTGAGAGGGCCAGGATAAAGCTGAAAGGACCGATCAGGATTATATTGAGACTGATCTCCGGAACAAGCATTGGGAATAGGAGTAAGCCTGCTAGATTGGCGAGGATGAACATTCTCAGCTCATTTTGAGACAGGTATAGACTGCCCAACCAGATGGAAATGATCAGGAAATCCAACAACCCGCCTGCGACCGACGAAGGTTCGCTCCAAGCGGCACCGAATGTAGCAAGGGATGTGACCGTCACCGTCAGAAAGGCTGCCAACCTGAAATATCGGCTGCGGCTCAGGCCATAGATCATGGCCAGGAAGGGAATTATGAGGAGGGTCGTTTTATATCCGGTATAGTTCTCTCGATCCGTGAAGGCTAGCGTAATAAGCTCCAGCGTTACTGCAATCGCGATGATCGCGAGCAAAAAAGCAGAGAGCAGCGCTGCCTGGCGACGCTGGTCTGCCTCCAAGATCCGGGCGGAAGGCGCGAGGAACCAGTTCCAAAGTTGTTGGAAAAATGAGCGGGACTGCGGATTTTTCCCGGAAGGGGTTATGGGTTTGATTTCTCGATCCATCAAAATTCCCCGCTTGCAAAACTGCTCTGCGCGTAAAATCCGGATGCTGGAAGTAATGCCTTATGCTCGGCAGATTGGTTCAAAATCATTTGGAACCTGATCACTCCATTATATCTGCAGGCTCTCCCATTCCACCACTCTCTGATCCATCTCCCTCTGCACGGACGCGTACTCCTCCCCCAGCCGCGCCACCTCCGCCGCGTCGACGGGCGGATTCTCGAGGCGCATGCTCAGTTCGCCCAATTGCTTCTCCAGCGCGGAGATCTTGTTCTCCAGCTCCTGCAGCTGCGCGATCTTTCGTCTTTCATCTTTATCTTTTACGGTTTTCGTTTTGGGAGAGGCGATATTCGATATTCGAGACTCGGGCGCGGGAACCTCGCGGTCCGTCGCTTTCTCTCCGGCTGTTTTCATTTCAGAATACGTGCCCTTGAAGACCTTTAAGACCTCCGAGGTCTTTAATACCTGCTTTTGATTTTTGGTACCCTTCAAAGAGACCTCGGAGGTCTGCCCGCCGATCTCCCAGATCTGCGTGGCGAGAGCATCGATCAAATACCGGTCGTGGCTGACCAGCAGGATCGTGCCCTGATAAGCGTCCAGCACAGCCTGCAAAACCTCTTGCGAGGTGATGTCGAGGTGATTGGTAGGCTCATCCAGCAATAAAAGATTCGTATCCTGCAAGGCAAGTTTCGCCAGCGCCAGCCGTCCGCGCTCGCCGCCCGAGAGCATCGACACTTTTTTGAAGGCGTCGTCACCGGAGAAGAGATACTTGCCGAGATAATCCCGTGCCTGATGCGGCAGCATGCCGGGCGAAGCCGTCAGGATCTCATCCAGCACGGACTTGTCGGGGTCGAGCCCTTCGTGGGCTTGCGCGAAGTATCCGATATGCAGGCTGGCGCCCAGCGTCACTTCGCCGGCTCGCGGTTCGAGTTGACCGAGTATGGTTTTCAGAAAAGTCGATTTGCCCGCGCCGTTCGGCCCGATCAAGGCCGCGCAGTC
>CAYUUJ010000196.1:0-5204 GCA_964447845.1 uncultured Anaerolineaceae bacterium | reverse complement strand
CTGCGCGGCATGCGGCGCCGGGGTTATACCGCCGAAGCGATTTTGGATTTTGTGGAGCGAACCGGCGTCTCAAAAGTTGGCGTGGTTAATTCAGGCGTGATGGTCGATCTCGCCCTGCTGGAAGCCTGTGTGCGGGATGACCTTAATAAGCACTCACAACGCCGCATGGCGGTGGTCAAACCGCTCAAGGTGGTCATTGATAATTACCCCGAATCACAGGTCGAGGAAATGGAAGCAGTCAACAATCCCGAGGATCCAGCGGCCGGCATTCGCAAAGTCCCTTTTTCAAGGATACTCTACATCGAACAGGACGATTTTCGCGAAACCCCTCCCCCGAAATATTTTCGTCTATATCCGGGCAATGAAGTCCGCCTGCGTTATGCATACTTGATCAGATGCACGCACGTCGTGAAAGATGCCAATGGTGAAGTTACCGAGGTCCACGCGACGTATGATCCGGCCACACGCGGCGGTGACGCTCCCGATGGCCGTAAAGTGAAGTCGACGATCCACTGGGTATCGGCCGCGCAGGCGATCGAGGCGGAGATACGCATTTACGACCGCTTGTTCACGAAGGAAAACCCTGACGAAGGTGAGGAGGACTTCATGGATTGTCTCAACCCCTCATCATTGAGCGCTCTGACGGGATATGTGGAGCCGCAGCTCGCGGCCCCGAAAGCGGGCGACCGTTACCAGTTCGAGCGGCAGGGCTATTTCTGCGCCGACCCCGACACGACCGCCACGCGACCTGTATATAATTTGACGGTTAACTTGAAAGACGCGTGGGCGAAAATAGAGAAAAGAAATCCTTAACCGTTTTATGCCCGTAGTTTACTTCGTGAGATAGGGAAAATCACTTTCTTTAATGAACAAACCCCCGGTAACCTTCCGGGGGTTTGTTATCACTTATTTCGCTGACTACTGCGAGATCTCTTTCACCATCTCAGCAGTGGTCTCAGGCTCATTCAGTCGGGTCGCAACGTCCGCCTGGGCGATGATGCCGACGATGCGATCGTCTTTATCCACAACCGGGATACGCCGCAATTGATGCTCAGCCATCGCGTCGAGGGCATTTTGCAGAGGATCATCTGCACGGCAAGTTACCACCGAGCGGGTCATCACATCCGCCACCCTGGTGCTCTTCGAATCGCGACCTTCGGCGACCACTTTGATCGCCAGATCGCGGTCGGTCACGATGCCGACCAGCTTTTTGCTGTTTTGATCATCAACGATCGGGATCGGCCCGATATCTTCATCCAGCATTAACTGGGCTACGTCCGCCACCAGATCGTCCGGTGTACCACAAACTGGATCTTTCGTCATCACATCGCTACATTTTTTCATGATGTTCCATCCTTTCTAGTCGAACAACGTCGGCATTTTATGCCTGTTTGCTATCCGATCAAACGCACCACCACCAGGATCAAAACGATCACCAGGAGCAGGTGCACGAAGCTTCCAGTGCTGGGAATCGACGGAAAGCGCGCCGGGCCAAAATAGCCGACCAGCCAGAGTACCAACAGGATCACGATGATCAATTCAAGCATGGGGTCTCCTTCTACAAGTATCTCACCAGGATCAGCACGAGGACGATGATCAGCAGGATGTGGATAAAGTTTCCACCGCGCCGGCCAAAGAAGCCCAGGAGCCACAGGATCAATAGGATGACGATCAATGTTTCAAGCATGAAATCCTCCTTCGAGCAACATTATCTACGGAAAAGCGAGAGCAGCGCGATCAGCACAGCCGCGCCAGCCAGAATCAGGATGCCGTACAGAATAGTCGTTGACATATCCCCGGCAGGTGCTTCGCCACCTCCTGATTCTCCAGGTGGTTGGACATCGATCGTCAGCGACGAGCCACAGGCGCCAAGTAGAAGGGACAGAAGAACGATCAGCGTTGTTAACACAAAAATCTTATTCATTTTGTCTACTCTGTTTATATATATATATCAAGGAGGTGATTCGGGACGCCGCATGGCAGCGATAAAGGCGAAAAGGACTGCCACGCCTACCAAAGCGAGAATGATGTAAAGAAACATCATCATTGTCTCATTCGAAGTAGTACCACCGCCGTCATCAGATGCTGGCGCAGCAGGTTCAGCAGGTTGGTCAGCTGGTTGGTCTGCTGGAGGTGCAGATTCCTCACCAGATTCAACCACGATCGTAATGTCCTCACCTGGGGGGTTTACTGTGATCGCCCCGCAAGCGCTCAAAGCCATTGACGTGAGCAGCAATAGTGAAAATAAGAATGTTGCCTGTTTCATTGTAAGACCTCCTGTCTTATGATATTTATTGTTACATAATGTATAACGAGCGATTAAAGGGATCGTTATCCCTAAAAATCAGCCGACGGTGCGAACACCGTCGGCTGATAGGCTATTCGGTCTGTCTCCCTGACCGTCTAAAAAACAAAAATGGCGATCGATCGCCATTTTTGTTACATCGTTTCTAAAATCTCGATCGCCCTCTCGATCCGTTTAAGAACCAATTCTTTTCCGATCACATCCATACTCTCGAAGAGGGGCGGGCTTACTTTCTGGCCGGTAATGGCTACACGCAGGATGCCAAAAACCTGATTTGCGCCCAGACCAGAGTCTTCAACGAAAGCCCGCAGAGGCGGTTCGGTTGTATGAACACTGAGATCCGGCAGCGATCGCAGGATCTCATACGACTTGCGTGCCACTTCTGCAGCTTGCGCAGCCGTGAGCCCTTTCGGGATCAGCTTTACCGGATCCGGTTCAACGTTGTCTTGAAAAAAGAAGCTGGCGAAAGCCAGGCAATCATCGAGAGTCACCAGACGTTCTCGGATCAGAGGTGTGACCTTGAGCAGGAGCGCATCGTCCACGTTGAGCCCGGCCCGGGCGAAGTAAGGCTTGATGCGCGCGGCCAGGTCTTCGATCGTGAGCATGCGGATGTGCGTGGCGTTGAAGTGGTCCAGCTTGGCAAAATTGATTGCAGCCGGTGAGGGGGTCAAATGATCGATGCTGAATCGTTCCGCCATTTGATCGATGGTCATCACTTCGTCTTCCGACACACCCCACCCCAACAGCGCGATCCAATTAAGGACGCCTTCGGGAATGTATCCAAGCTCCTGCAGGTCGCTGATGAATATCGAATGGCCGTCTTTCATGGCGTCCGCGCGGTCGCGTTTGCTCATCTTTCCTTTGCCGCTCGGCTTGAGAAACACCGAGAGATGGACAAAAACCGGTTCGCTCCAGCCAAAGGCGCGAATGATATGAGTATGCAAAGGCAACGACGGTAACCACTCTGAGCCGCGTATCACGTGCGTAATATTCATCAGGTGATCATCGAGCATGGCAGCAAGATGATATGTCGGCAAACCATCTGACTTGAGTATAACAGAATCGTCGAGGGCCGAATTCTCAGTGATGATCGAACCGCGCAGGAGATCGGCGGCGGCGATCGAGCCCTCTTTCGGCATCCTAAAGCGAATGATGTATTTTTCTCCCGCTTCAACACGTCCCCGAGCTGCTTTCGGGTCAATCGTTCGGCACGTGCCATCGTAGCGCGGATTTTGTTTGTTCTTCAATTGCTCCTGGCGCACCTTGTCAAGTCTTTCAGGGGAACAGAAGCATGGAAAGGCTTTGCCCATGTCAACCAGCGCCCAGGCATTTTCGTGATAGAGAGCGCGCCGCTCACTCTGACGATATGGGCTGTGCGGCCCGCCGATATCAGGACCCTGGTCATGCCGGATACCAAGCCAGTTCAAGCCATCGATCAGTTCCTGCTCCGCTCCAGCCTGAAACCGTTTTTGGTCGGTATCTTCTATCCGAAGAATGAACGTACCGTCTGTTCGTCGGGCCAGCAGGAAAGGATATAAAGCAGATCGCGCATTGCCGATGTGCATCCGTCCGGTAGGCGAAGGGGCAAAGCGCGTACGAGCAGGTTTGTCGGTCAGCGGGGAAATCCTTGAAATGAGATTTTGTCCGTGTCGATCGCGGTTCGGCAATTTCGGTTACCGCGATGACGCCACGCGACAAGTTAGAATTCGAGTTGTTTGTGGCGCATGGCCACGCTTTCGACCAGTCCGATCCCCAACATCAACGAGGTGAGACCACTTCCGCCGTAACTAAGGAATGGCAGGGGCAATCCGGAGACCGGAACGATGTTCAAGTTCACGCCGATATTGATCGCCCCCTGGAAAAAGATCAATATGGCCACCCCATAAGCAATCATCGAACCCGATACATCGCGCGCTTTCTGGGCAGCGCGCAAGCAACGCCAGACGACGAAGGCAATAATTACGATTACTAGAATTCCGCCGATGATCCCGAACTCTTCGGAGATGGCTGAAAAAATAAAGTCGGTGTGGCGAACCTTCAAAAAGCGCAGTTGCGTTTGCGTTCCATGCCCATAACCTTTTCCAAATAACCCGCCAGATCCGATGGCTATCAGCGCCTGCTGCACGTTATAGGTAGCTCCGTAACTCGCGTTCGGGTCCGGGAAGATAAAGTTAAGCACACGTTCCTGCTGGTATTCCTGCAAAAATGGGAAGGTCACGGCGACCAGGATGATCGCCATCGAACCAAAAATAAGCATCTGTTTAAACCGCAGGCCGCTGATCCAAAGCATGGCCGCAAAGATCACCATGATTACGATCACGTTACTTAGATTGGGCTGTAACAGGATCCAAATCACAAGGCCAAACGCCCATAAAAATCCATTAAAGATCCAGCGCGTATTGCGGGTTTGGTTGCGTGTATTTTCAAAGTACCGCGCCAGGATCAGGATCACCACGATCTTTGCCAGCTCCGTGGGCTGGAGGGAAAACACGCCCACCTGGAACCAGCGAAATGCGCCGAAAGACGCCCCTACTGCTTCCAAACGGGCGGCAATGAACAAGGCGATTAAAAGTACCGCCATCACAAAATACAGAGGGCGATAAAGTGCCAGCCAATATCGATAATCGATACTGGCTATGAAAAATATCAAGATCAAGCCGGCTGAGGCAAAAAGGATCTGCCGCTCGATGAGCGGCAAAAGGACTTCGTTCCCTGCTATGGCCGATCGGATCATGGCAACGCCAAAAGCGGTTGCCAGTACGATCGCCCCAAGCAGCCAGAAATCAAAATTACGCCAGGAAAGTCCGCGCAGCATTCTTTATCCCGAACGTCGGCGAGTCACACCCCGCAGGGGAATATCCGCCACCAGCCGCTGGGAACGTCCATCTCGCTCCAGGCC
>CAYUUJ010000195.1:0-5210 GCA_964447845.1 uncultured Anaerolineaceae bacterium | reverse complement strand
AAGGCCTCCGCCAGCAGCAGGGTATCCGGAACTTCGGCCGCCACACGATCCACGACCTCGCGCCAGAACTCGTCCGGCATCTTCGCATCGAAATCCGCCCGCGTCATGCCGTGCTCGGCACGCGAGGGGATCGCGCCGCCCGCGCCTGGTTCGGGGAACCACAGCCGCTGGATATGTTTCTTCGCCAGGGTCATGGCTGCGTCAAATCGAATCACGGGGAAATTGCGCGCCACGTGCAGAATGGTTTGGATGACGGCCTCGCGAACTTCAGCCTGGGTGTAATCCAGCTGCGCCGTGTCGTTCCACGGAAAGGATGTGCCGTCATTGCCATGATAGACGTATTTAGTCTGCTGGTCGCTGGTCTGATAGTCTGTTCGTTTGAAGACCACGGCCGCGTCTGAATGGTCAGAGTAATGATCTTCTAGAAAAATACCCACCCTGGAGTCATCAGAGAGGTTCTCTGAATTAAATGTATAGGAAGAGAACGGTGGATGATCGATGGATAGGAACCGGTCGGGATGCTCGATCACCCAGGCTGAGTCGATGCCCATGTGGTTAGGGACCATATCCGCTGAGAGGCGCAGGCCGCGCGCCCAGGCGCGAGCCCGCAGATTATTTAGCGCATCCCAGCCGCCCAGATCATTTGCGATGTCGTAATTATGTAACGAATAAGCCGAGGCTACCGCATCGGTCTGGCCCATCCTCTGCTTGATGCGCTGACTGGCATGGGAGCGTTCCCATAATCCGATCAACCAAAGCCCGGTGAAACCACGGCCGGCAAGTAGCTCCAACTCCTCATCCGGGATCTGGTCCAGCGTCTTGATCCAGCGTTGATGTTTGCGTGACAGCTGTTCCAGCCAGACATAAGTATTCCGGGCCATCAGGACCAGGCGCGGCATCCAATCTTTGTCCTGGCTGTACCGTTCATATTCGGGATAATCCCGATAATCCGGAACATGTGCCTCGGGCGGGAAATCACCATGACCATGCTGGCGGATCGTCTCCTCACGCAGAAAATCAAGGCCCCGCAAGAGTTTTTGAAGCAGCCCTTCACCCAATAAGAAGCCCCACTTTTGGATCAGGAACTGCAACTGGGCTTCCAGGGAGGTTGGCGAAACTTTCGCAGGTTCGGCCAATACTTCAAGCAGCGTCCAACCATCACCATTCTTCCGTTCGCCGAACGCGGGCTGACGGGCAAAGAACTCCCCGAGCGCGGATATTGCATCCACATAAGAGGTCTGCTCTTTTAGCGTCGAAACATCGATCAAGTCCGTGTAAGGCTGCAAGGCTGGATTATTGTTGGCGGTATTGATGAGCAGCAGGTCTTCGATCGTTTTCTCGCGCACTCCCTGATCCTCGATCGTCGGAAGCGGCGAAAAATAATCCTGGATGGCGATTTCGCCGCGATACACAGCAGTCGGCGGAAACTCGTCCACAAAACGGACGAGCAAGTCATCCAACTTATCCCCAAGACCCGACTCCAAAACCGCGATCGCCTTTTCCATCACCCCCGGGTTCTGCAAAATGTACTGCCGCACGAGGATGCGCAGGACCTCGTCCAGCAGGGCCATGGCATAGATATCGGAAGCAGGCACCGGGGCCGCGCGCCGCGTTGCGATCCTGTCGGCACAACGTCGGGCAGCGGCATAATCGTCGAAGGCAAAGCGGCCGTCCGGGTTGAGCAGGTCCGCATCAAATTGATAAAGGTCACGGGCGCGGCGCGAGATCAGCATGCTGGACCCATATCAAATATCTTTTCTGTACACACGGTGATTCTTGTATTCCACGCCGTTCAGGTTTTTCAGATCGGCGCGCATCTGACGCGTGGTCTCGGCCACCTGCGTCATCTCCACATGTTGGAATTGACCGAAATTCAGCAGTGTATCCCCCATCTCTACATATAAAAGCGCATTGCCCCCGTGCCCCTGGTGCTGCGGGAGAATCCCCATCCCATTCACGGACACGGTATTCGTGCGCCGTAACTCCAGTAACAGATCAACCAGGGATAGCGGATTCAGGCGACCCCTGGCACGCTGTAACGCGGCGGATACATCGTGAAACGCAAATAAAAAGCCGACCACTTGCTCGTCGTGGGTAATGATCTTGATCAGGCGATGATCGGCAATCGTCATGATGTTCTCCACGACGAAATCGATCTCCCGTTGAGTGAGCGGGTAATATTCCCAGTTGTGTACGAAGGCATCATTGTATGCCTGCCCGATGCGCGGCGCCCACAGAAGCAGTTCTTTTTTGTTCTTAAATTGCCGGACCTTCAAATTACCGCGCACCATCACGCGCCGGGAAATGTCGGCGACACGCTGCGGGATCTTGAAGCTGTCGGCCGGCAGGAAACACGAAATGAAATCCACTTCTTTGACAAAACCCAGCGCTTCCACGAGGGACTGATAGTAAGGGTGGTTGTAATTGAGCATCGTCATCGTCTGGCGATGTTCGTGCCCCAGGATCAATATTCCGTACCCGTCCAGCGGCCCCATGCCTTTCGGGCCGACAACGCTCTTCAGCCCGCGCGCAGCGGCCCACTCGAAAACAGCCTTGAACAAGGCGGCCGCGGTCTCAGGCTCATTCTCGCAATCGAAAAAATAAAAATCCGCTTTCTTTACGTTATGGTACTTGTTGAAAGGTATGTTCTCAATGGCGGCGATCCGTCCCACGTCGCGGCCGTCGCGCACGGCCAGGAAAAAATCGGTCTCGGAATGCTCGTGGAAGGGATGCTTTTTCCGGTTGAGCTGGTTGTAAGCGTCCAGATCCAGCGGCGGCACCCATTGCGGACAATCTTTGTACAACCGATGAGGCAACCGGACGAAGCGCCTCACCTGCTGCTTGTTGTTCGTGTCCACTTTTTCGACGACGAGCATCATAGACTCCTATGGGGGAGATATATGCTGATTACAGTATAGTATAAAGTAGTTGCTGGAATTCAGACGAACAGAATGATCTTGCCGGGCACTGGAGCGGTTTGTAATTAAGCGGGTCGTAAAGATCTGAAGATGGCCTCGGCAGATTAGGGATGGAATGTCATTTTCGAGGCCGTGTTATTGACTGATTGCATAACACGAGCTTATGAATTTCGTTAATATTTACAACTCGGGATGAAATAAGATCCTTTGAGTAGGAAAGGAGAAAATCATGTTAAAGCGAATAATTTTGTTTGCGTTCGTTCTCTCGACATTGTCCGTGATCGCCCTGGCGCCAATGAATGTGAGTCCGGCCCCTGATAACACCGCCAATCAGCAAGAAACCGTAGTCGTGACCGTTGGGGTGGTGACTTCCACAGCTTCAGGGAGTGGAACATCCCCAGTGGCCGGTATGCCGATGACCACAATGATCATCGTAGGCTTGCTGGTCATACTCGGAATTGCAGTCGTGATCGGTGGGATGGCTCTGATCAGCCGGCGTTCGTAATCTGCAATCCTCAGATTATCGAAGAGATTTGCCCGGCCCTCGTAAGTTTCGAGGGCCGGGTCATACTTTAATTGCTTGAATGGAGATCCCGCAAGTAAGTAACCCGCCCTTTTGGCCTCCGGCCTTGACGAGCTGTTAATGGGAACGGTATGACAGCCTGTTCAAAATACTGGTTCGATGCCGCAGCGCTCCTTCGAATAAGAGTTCATGCTATACTCGAAAAACCATTCTCAACCTGATCCCAAGGGCAACCTCATGTCATCCAAAAAATTCGATCGATCGCTTAAGAAATATGCCGAGATCATTATCAAGGTCGGATTGAACCTGCGTGCCGGTCAGCGTCTGATCATTAACAATGCCAGCACGCGCGGGGTACCATTAAATGCAGTTCCCCTGGTGCGGGAATTGACGCGTGTGGCCTATGAGGCCGGAGCGCGGTATGTGGATGTGATCTGGAACGATGAAGCGCTATTGCGAACGCGGGTCCAGTATGCGCCTTCGGATTCTTTCAATGAATATTCCGACTGGCACATTCAGGCCCTATCGGATATCACGGAGAATGGCGATGCCATGCTGACCATCCGCTCCAACAATCCGGATTTGTTAAACGGTTTGGACTCTGAGCGTGTGGGGGCCTGGCAAAAGACCCATCTGGAACGCTTTAATCCCGTCAGCAAAGCCATCACCAGCAATAAAATGAACTGGTGTGTGGTGTCTGCAGCCTCACCCGATTGGGCGGCCAGGGTTTTCCCGGGATTAACTCCGAAGAAGGCCGAATCCAAACTTTGGGAGGCGATCTTCAAGATCACACGCGTGGACAAGCCGGACCCGATCGCAGCCTGGGATAAACATATCAAGAATCTGCTCAAACGCTCTGCTTATTTAAATGCAAAAAAATATACGGCCTTAAAATACACCGCCCCCGGTACGGACCTGACCGTGGGCCTGCCGCGCGGACATAAATGGCTGGCGGCCCGCGAGCATGCCCGGAACGGGATCGAGTTCGTTGCCAATCTCCCCACCGAGGAAGTCTTTACTCTGCCGCACCGCGAACAAACCGCCGGCACGCTGCGCGCAACCATGCCGCTCAGCTATGGCGGGACTCTGATCGAAGATTTCAGCTTCACCTTCGAGAATGGACGCGTCGTTGGCGTGTCCGCCAAAAAAGGCGAGGCAGTGCTCCGGAAGATGATCGAAGCGGACGAGGGCGCCAGCCGGTTGGGCGAGGTGGCGCTGGTACCGGTCAGTTCGCCGATCGCCCGCCGCGGTCATCTGTTTTACGATGCCTTGATCGACGAAAATGCCTCCTGTCACGTCGCGGTGGGCCGGGCTTACCATATCAGCATGGAAGGCACGCAGGAAATCACGGACGAAGAGTTCATGCAGCGCGGCGGAAACGTCAGCCTGACACACGTGGATTTCATGATCGGTTCGGATAAGATCGACATCGACGGTGTTAAAGAGGATGGCAGGGCGGAACCAGTCATGCGCAAAGGTGAATGGGCGTTTAGCGTCTGAGAAACAATTCTGAAGTTAAGTAATTTAATCACCAAGTCACGAAGTCACAAAGTTTTATTCTCTTTGTGACTTCGTGGTGTGTTTTCGTATCAGCTCTAATTAATCATCCTCCCAAATAAAGCATGTCAAACATTCGCTCCCGCCTGAGTTCTCTGACTGAGGGTTTGCCGCCTGCTTATTGGCTGCTCTGGCTGGGCACCTTGATCAACAGATTGGGAGGGTTTGTCATCCCCTTCCTGACGCTTTACCTCACACAACAGCGCGGCATC
>CAYUUJ010000194.1:0-5219 GCA_964447845.1 uncultured Anaerolineaceae bacterium | reverse complement strand
GCTTCCACTCCATCCCGGCCGAGGTTGCGGACCCAGCCTGTTACACCGATTCGGTTGCCGATATGCTCGACGAAGACGCGAAAGCCGACGCCCTGAACGCGCCCGCTCACCCAGACGTGCGCGCGCACCTTCCCGCCCGGTATCTCGTTCAAAATTTTTTCTCGCGGATGGAATCCAAATTCAACCTGATTGCCCCCGTCACAAAAACTATTTCTCTTCTTCGTCCCGATCAAAAGATATCGGGTCTAAGCGTTCCAGGTCTTCTGTGAAGGACAGGTTTTCAAGCGCCTCTTCCAGGAATTCAACCTGTTCAGCGTCTTCTGCCAGGTCGATCACGGTTTGAATATAGATGCGTGCATCTTCGCCGCCGATCTGCGAAAGAGACCAGATCGCCGCCTCTATGATCCCCGGATCTTCTTCCTCTTCCAGAAGTTTCAGCAGGATCGGGCCGGCGGAGGCCAGCCCCAGCTCACCCGCGGCCTGCACTGCAGCCAATTGGACAGCCGGTTCTTCGTTTAACAACATGGCGATCACTTCATCCTCCCAGCGATCGTCGATGGAACGGCCCATTGCAAAGAGAGCGCTGGCAATCCAATCCGGGTCTTCACGCTGATAAGCCGATTCGATCAAGGTGGGTACCTCAAGCCTGGATGAAAACCCGAGCGATTCCAATGCCCGCCGGCGTACCTCGGCATTTTTTTCAGAATTGAAGATTTTAAACAACGCTTCCTCGGCTGCATGATGAGCCGACTCGGCGACCTCATCCAATTCGCCCAACATCACAAATTGTCCCAGGGCGGTGGCAGCTTCCGCCCGGGTGGAGCCGTCTTTGTCGTTTTGAAGGATATCCACGTACACAGGAATGAGATTGGGATCGTCCGCTTCCGTCAGCAGGCGGATCGCACGCGCCCGTATCGCGGATTCGGGGTCATTGATCAGGGAGCGGCCGAGATCATCGAAGGAGACCAGCGTATCTTCCGCGGCCAACGACTCCATTTGCGCCAGCAGCTGCAGTTTGCGGGTCGGGTCGACGCGCGCCCAGATGCCTCTCAGAGCAGCCAGTGAGTCGGAGTCCATGTCTGAAAAGTATGGGAGATAGCGGCGGGGAAATTCCTGGTTTTGATCCAGGAGCGCATCCAGTACGGTTTGAAAGGAGGTTGCTTTTTCGTTCATTCGTTATGGAAAGTTGATCTCGACCGGGTTGATGAAGTCCATGGCGTTTATATATATCATCAGGCCTATCAGCAGCAGCATGGCCACCCCGTTGACCATATTTTCAGCCTCGGGTGGAATGCGGCGGTTGAAAAGTATTTCGGGCAGAGTAAACAGGATGCGGCCGCCATCCAGAGCCGGGATGGGCAGCAGATTGAGGATACCCAGCGAAACGCTTAACAAACCGATAATGTACAGAGTATAGTTCGTGGGACGCAGCGGCACACCTGCCTGGCCCTGTCGGGAGGAAGTGTCTTCCTCGACTGCGCTATCCACCAGGTCGAAGATTCCCTTAAGGCCGACCGGACGCGCGTCCGCCGGATTGATGGCACCCTGGATCAGGGCGACGGGTAGGTAAACGATCGCGGCAGCCTGGTAGGCGGTTCTGACGAAGCCGGCCTGGATCACCTCCATGGGTGTAGCTGGCCGGCTGGGCGGGATCATCGTGATCCCAAGCGGTCCCAGGTTGGGCAAGCGGCTGGAGCGAGGTGTCGCTTTGATGGTAAGGATCTCATCTCCGCGTTGGATTGTTAATTCCAAAGGCTTGTCGAGGTTTTCGGCGATAAAGAAGGAGATGTCGCTGGTCTCATCGACAGGCTGGCCGTTTACTGCCAGGATCACGTCGTTGACCTGTAATCCGGCTTGCTCAGCGGGTGAATCCGGCGCGATCTTCTCCAAGCGGATAGGACCGGGCACGGCGACACCCTCCAGCGCAGTGACCAGGGCGAAAACCACCACGGCCGTCAACAGATTCATCACCGGGCCTGCCAGCAAGACCGCGATCCGGTTCCAGGGAGAGGCAGCCGCCAGTCCGCCCGGCACATTCGGATTGTTCTCACCTTTCGGGCGGACAAATCCACCGAGTGGAAGCGCATGGATCGTGAACTCGGTTCCCTGCCATTTGAACAGGGTGGCCAATTTTATGGAGGGAAGACCAAACCCAAACTCCTCCACTTCGATCTTGAAGAACCGCGCCGCCAGGAAATGACCCAGTTCGTGGATGAAGATCATCCCGCCCAGGGCCAGAACAAAAACAAGGATGGAAATAATATCCATTGAGGGTTGTGCCTTTCCCACGCACTAAATAGAACGTGAAGACAGCGATTATATCCCGATTCAAAAAGTGGAATATAAACGTTGTGTTAGACGAGTCGAGCCGGTCCGCCGGGCTGTGCGACCAGCACCTGCTCCACTCCTGGCAATTCGCGCAATCGGTTTGCCACTTTGTCCGCCTCTTCCGTGGGACCGATCACATGCACGTTTGGCCCTGCATCCAGCGTGTAGCACACAGGCTGGCCTTGCCGGCGCCAGTCGCGCACGAATTGCATGACCTGCATGCTTGCAGGCAGCCTGTACACGAGTGGCGGGGTGGAGGTCATCATCACATCGTGCATTAGATCAGAATCGAGTTCGACGATGGCGGCCAGGGCTTCGAAATCGCGTCTCTCGATCGCCTCCCGGCACAAGTCCAGCCGGCGCGGGGTGTCTGCCACACGCGCGGCTTGCAACGGGCTTGTCGCTGCCAGCACATGGCCCTCGGTGGAGCCGGTCTTTTTATGCTCGGTATGAAGGATGGCGATGCAGTCCGACAGCGGCCAATGTTCGGGCGGTGCGATCGAGGCGGCGAATGAGTCTTCGTCGACGGTCCCCATTTGCCATTCAACAAAACCGCCCGGGATGGATCGGGAGGCTGAGCCCGAACCGCGCCGCGCCAGGCGCGACAGCTCCGGCTCGTTTAAATTCAAATCCACAGCGTTGGTCGCCGCCAATGCCAGAGCCGCAAAGGCCGAGGCGGAGGATGCGATGCCGGCGCCCGAAGGGAAATTATTTTCGCTGATCACTTCAGCGCGCTGATCGAATCCCGCCATGCCGCGTACCATCTCAATAAAAGAGGATACACGCTCCAGGGCGGAACCGGTGATCTCATGCCCGTTGATGATCAATTCGTCGAAGGGCAGCGAGGGCTGGAAACTGACCATGGTCTGCGTGGTGAGCCCATCCAGGTTCATGGAGATCGAACCGTTCATGGGCAGCCGCAGGGAATCGTCACGATTTCCCCAGTATTTTATGAAAGCGATGTTCGGATGCGCGACCGCCGTGGCAGAGGTTTGCATACGAGCAGTATACACAATATTGAACCGCGCGGCATATGCCGCGCGGTTGACATCTATTCAGCTCAGGAACCGCGGGGTAATTTAAGACAACACATCAGGGTGCCAGTCTGACGATGCGCGAGCCAAGCTGATTCCCGTTGATCAGGCCGGCAGCATAAAGAAGCACATCCGACCATAAAACCACGATCATGCCTTTTTCCTGCATATGGTCGATTGATACGACCTGAATATCCCGGATGGTGGCGGGCATCTGGGATTGGATCTCGCTGAGCGTCTGTTGATTTGCAACGAAGGCTCGTATCACCTGGACGAATGTGCGTTCATTGGTGCAGCAGCTGGAATAGACGCATTCACACTCCACGTGCACACACAGCATGATCAGGTTGTTGTGATCGTCCAATGCAAACCGCAGATCGGTTACGTAATATTTGGCATCCACGGTCTCGGACAATGGATCCGTACCGATCATATTCCTGTTCAGGGTCTCCACCAGGCTGGCTGTATTCGGGGCGGGCGTGACGGTGATCGTGGGGGTGGTGGCGGTGGCCGTCAGCGTCAGGATCGCATCCGTCAGCGACATCCCGGTCGTTTGCATGATACAAGCTACAAGCACGGTTAGAGGAAGAATCGGCAGATAACGTTTCAAATAGGCCTCCCGTAGGGTCGAGATGGTAGCCCTGCCGATGGATATCCGTCAATGACGTTTGCGCTATTGTTGCCCTACTATTCGGCGTCGTACACTGTGGAAACCCCCATTTATATAGAAGTAGTTTGAGCTAGGCTTTCTGCTTTTCAAGCCTGATCATCTGCAGAAAAGCCTGGACGACCTGCGGGTCGAAATGCTGACCGGATTGTTCTTGTATATGCTCAAGCGCTTTTTGATGCGGCCAGGCCTCGCGATAGGGCTTGTTGGATGTGAGTGCATCGTACACATCCACGACCGCAAAAATGCGCGCCGTCAGAGGGATATCCTCGCCTTTCAAGCCGCGCGGATAACCGGAACCGTCCCATTTCTCGTGATGCGAATACGGGATTTCGAGGGCCGGCCTCAGATAGCTGATGGGATACAGCAGGTCATACGCGTTTTGGGGATGACGGCGCATGATCTCCCATTCATCGGTTGTCAGGCAGGCCGGCTTGTGCAGGATTTCGTCCGGGATCCCCATCTTGCCGATGTCGTGCAGCAGCGCGCCGCGCCGCACGTGTTGCATTTCGCGTTCACGCACGCCCATCTCCTGCATCAGGTTCAGGGTCCAATCCAGGACGCGGCGGCTGTGGCCCTGGGCTTCGCTGCCGCGCATTTCGAGCGCTTGAGACCAGCCTTCAATGGTGGCATCGTAGGCCAGCCTAAGTTCCGCATTCAATCGTTCAAGATTTTCAAATAAAAGCGAATTATCCACCGCAATCGCGGTCTGGCCGCTGAGCAGGTTCAGGAAGGACATCCAATCATCGCTCATTTCAAAGGGCGTCCGGTGATACACCTCCAGGATGCCTTTCATTTGACCCTTGGCCACCAACGGCACACCGACATAGGATGTGAAGCGCTCCATATCGATCATTTTCTGGCGCGGGAAATCCTGGCCTATGCCAGCCAGGCTCGGCAGGACGAGCATCTCCTTGGAAAGCGCGATGCGGCCTACAGCTCCCTCCCCAAGCCGGATGTGACTCTTCGAGATCTCGAGGGTTTCAAATCCTTCGCCGGCCGCATATTCGAGGGTGAGCGTCACCGGGTTGAGCAGTAAAACGGATACGGCGCCCGCCTTGAGTTGGCGCAGGGCTGTCTCCAGGATCACTTTCAAGTTAACGCGCAGATCGGTGCTGGCGCTGATGACCATATCGATCGAGTGCAAAGCAGAAAGCTGCTGAAGCCGTTGCTGTAATTGCTCGAACAAG
>CAYUUJ010000193.1:0-5238 GCA_964447845.1 uncultured Anaerolineaceae bacterium | reverse complement strand
AATTGAAGCAGAGCCGGTCGCGGAACCCGCCGTCCAGAAGCTCGAAGAGAAAAAAGTCGAGGCGGAGAGTCCGACCGAGGATGTGGACCAACCCGAGGTCCAGGTTGAGGCGCAGAATCAGCCGTCTCTCCGGGAGCGATGGTCGCGATTAACGTCTCAGTTTCGTTTGAGAATCGGTAATAAAGAAGAATCGTCCGAATCGGTTAAACCAGAGTCGGATCCGGTTTCCATTTCCGTCGGAATTCCGGTCGCATCCGCCGCTTTAGCGACCGAAACACCCGAAGAAATTTTCGTCGAGATCGGCCAGAAACTGCGCACGCGGCGCGAATTGCTCAGCCTGACAATGGAAGAGATCGAACGGCACATCCGGGTGCGGGCCGTTTTCGTCAAGATACTTGAACAAGGCGCGTTCGACAAACTGCCCTCGGCGGTCCAAACGCGCGGCATGTTGGCAAATTACGCGGCCTTTCTCGATCTGGATACAGACGCCCTGTTATTGCGGTTTGCGGACGCGATCCAGGCCAGTCATCGCCTCCGTTATCCTGAGAAATCAAGCGGTGCGAAAAGCCCGATGCGGGTCAGCCCAAACCTGCCTCCGTTACGCAGTTTTATCGCCGGGGACTTGATCTTTGGCGTCAGCATGGCGGCGCTTCTGGTTACGATGGCGGTTTGGGGTGTGAACCGGGTTTTTACCATCCAGGCAGAGGAAGCCACACTACCCACGGCGCCCTCGATCTCGGATGTGCTGGCTACATCCCAACAACCGACCATCGAGCAACAGGTGACACTGATCCCGGCTGCGGATACAGCTCTGCCCGCCGACCTGGGAGTCATCGCCTCCGGTGCCAGCCTCGAAGCGCCGGCATTCGACGTCACGATCAGCGTGCAAGTAACCATCAGTGTGGTGGAGCGAACATTTTTGCGTGTGACTGTGGATGGCGAGGAGGTTTTGAATGGCAGAGTTTTGTCCGGTGCGACTTACACTTATGAAGCTTCCGATACTGTCGAGGTCCTGACCGGTAACGCGGCGGCGCTGCGCATCACGTATAATGGACGTGACCTTGGTTTGATGGGAAACTTTGGCGAGGTTGCCAACCGGATCTACACCGCCGATGGCGTTGTGACGCCCACACCGGTTGCCCCGGCTACCTCGACTCCGTCCATAACACCGACCATAACCCAAACCCCCTCCGCCACACCGAAGGGTCCATCACCCACACCGATTGGCGATTAGTTACATACTTGGGCTCTTTCTGAATATTCACCACAAGGTCAGCAGGTCACCAAGGCACGAAGTTTTTTTTCATTGAGTGTCTTGGAGCTTTTGTGTCTTGGTGGTAAAAGTTAAAGTCATATATTGAACTCTGGGAACTTAATGGCAAAAAACACTTTTCATCTTGTCTCTCTTGGATGCGCGAAGAATACAGTCGACTCCGATTCCATGGCACAGTTGCTGTTGCGCGATGGCTATCGTTCCGTGGAAGACCCCCGGCATGCCAATGTACTGATCGTCAATACCTGCGGTTTTATTGGTCCTGCCAAGGAAGAGTCGCTCAATACGCTGCGTGAAATGGCCGGTAATAAACTGGAGGGCCAGGTACTGATCGCGGCGGGCTGTCTAACGCAGCGCTATGGGGCCGAAGTGGCAGAAAAAGTTCCGGGCATCGACGGTGTGTTGGGTACGCGGCGCTGGATGGACATCCTGCAGGTGGTGAACGAGCTGCGCGCGGGGCCGCATCCTGAACCGCTCTATCATTTGCCGGGCGACCTCACGGTTGGGATAGATGAACATGAAGCCATGCGCGTTTCCGTGGCAGGCGCCAGCGCATATATTAAGATCGCGGATGGCTGCCGGAGACCGTGTGCATTCTGTGCCATCCCGCTCATCAAAGGCACTGCGGTCAGCCGCCCGATGGATGCGATCATCCGTGAAGCGCGTCAATTACGGGATGCGGGGGTACGCGAACTCGTCTTGATCGCCCAGGATACAACCGACTACGGCCATGACCTTGGAATGAAGGAAGGTTTGGCAACTTTACTGGAAAATCTAACCGCCTCCGTCCCGGACATGGATTGGATCCGGATCATGTATGCGTTTCCGGGCTATGTAACCAACCGCTTGATCGATGTAATGGCTACTCATCCGCAGGTCTTGCCTTACCTGGATATGCCGCTGCAGCACGCACATCCAAAGACGCTCCAGCGTATGCGCCGGCCTTCGAAAGTTGAATGGGTTCACAACACCCTGGCAAAGATGCGCGCTGCAATGCCGGAGCTTGCCATCCGTACGACATTTATCGTCGGCTATCCGGGTGAGACGGCCGAAGAATTCCAGGCCTTGTTCGATTTTGTTCGCGAGCTCCGTTTTGACCGCGTCGGTGCATTCCAGTTTTCATTTGAGCCCGGTACCACCTCCGAACCATTAGGTGACCCGGTGCCGGCGGAAGTGAAGCAGGAGCGTTATGAACGCTTGATGGAACTCCAGCAGACGATCTCAATGCAGGTCAATCAATCCTATGTCGGCAAGGTCCTGCCTGTGCTGGTTGAGGGATTCGATAATGGGATCTCCATCGGCCGTTCTTATCGCGATGCGCCGGAGATCGACGGAATGGTTTTTATCGACGGGCAGGCCGAGCTCGGAGAGATCGTCCCCGTCCGCATCACCGGCGGGATGGCATACGACCTGACAGGCACAGTAGTTCCTCAATTGATCCAGCTGTAGTTAAAAAATCAAAAAACAAAAATCAAAAAACAAAAAAATCGAGGCATATTAGAGCCTCGATTTTTGTATTTTGTTTTTTGATTTTCTACGATGCCCTGGCTATGGCAGTCGCCCCGAAGATCAAAATACCCAACAATAAATTTGTCCAAGCGAGCAGCATTTCCCGCCGCTGGAGGACGGCTAGTTTCTGGCGGTCCGCTTTTTCGCGTTGTAACAGGATCCGTCGAATGGCGGGCATCACTTCCCAGGTTTGCATGGCGCTGAAGACGATCATGAAAATGGTCAGGATATGCTTGGCCAGCATCGCCAGGGACCATGTATTGCTGGTGGCAAGAAACCCATCATAATGAGGATTGGAACTCATCTGGAACAGTCCGGTCACGGCCAGCATCCCAATGGAAAACCAGGCTGCAGCTTCCACCCTGCCTTGAATGGCTGTCACGAAAGCCAGTTGCTCGATCGGTTGTAATGTACGTTTGGCAGCGGGGAGCACAAGGATGGAGATCACAGCCAGGCTGCCTATCCAGGACACGGCTGCCAGCATGTGCAGCCAGTACATCAGGGTCAGCGCCCAGAAGGGGATCGGCGGCATGGATTATGGAGTAGGAAGTGTGGGGATTTCGGTAGCTGTTGGTTCTTCTACCGGCGGTTCTGTAGCTGTGGGAGGGAATTCAAGCGTCGGTGAGGGAGTCCCTGTAGCCGGGAAACATTGCTGGAAGGATCGATTGGCATTCTTGGTTGAGGTTTCATCCAGGCCGGCGATCCCAGCGGCAGCTTCGTACTGAGCGTAGGCATCGCAGAATCTATTTTGCAGGAACAACTCGTCCCCATAACGCATCAGCGCAATATGATAACGCTGGGCGGCATTCATTGTGCCATCCCATAAGTGAGGCCAGCCGCGATAGACCTCACCCAGGTAAAGGACCGCCTGCTCCCAGTTGACTTCCCAAAAACTGGACGCAGTGATATAGGCGCGGGCACCCTCTCGCAACCCGTTGCCAGTATTATCGAGCAGTGCAAATCTTTCGGCCAGGGTCAGGTGATAAATGCCGCCCTCCAGGTTGCCCTGGTTGATGATCAGGTCGAAGCCATGGCCTCGTAAGGCGAAGTAATACATACCGTCCACGAGGGAGGTCCTGAAGTTGGGATCAGCCTTGCGGATTTGATCCAGGGCCACCATGGCGTTGACCCAGTCGCCGGCTGCGATCAACTGCTGGGCAGTCGTAAAGATCGCTTCCGCGCCGCTCGGGTTGGCGGTGGGTGTGGGAGCCGGTGTGATGGTTGCAGTGGGAATGGTCATGGCCACCAGCACCTGGGTCAGTGTTTCAGAGACGCCGGGATAATTCGGATTGTGGGCGATGATGAAATCCAGGCGTTGTTTGGCGGCTTCATAACGTCCAAATTGAATGTCCACCAACGCGAATTGGTATTGTTCGGTTAATTGTTTTTCGATGGTGGAGTGCTCGGCGTTTTTCCGGTCTGATAGCGCGGCGGAATATCCAGCCAGAATGCTCAAGACTAACAGAAGCAGGATGCCCAGGATCTGAACCAGGTTCGAGCGCCAGCGAGGTTTTATTTTAAGCGGTTGGGTATCTTGTTCAGGGAGATTTGATGGGGGCAGGTCTTCAGACATGGGCGCTATTATACTGCCCTTTGTAAATGCGTCTTAATTTGTTCTTAATCAGGCAAAATTTCGCAATATGTTGACTACAGATCGAAGAGCAGGCGAACTTCGCGCCAGACGATCAACAATGCCAGCCCGAATCCCACTGCCATACCCAGGAGGGCGGTCAGCACGGCGGACCCGGGCACGTATAACGCGAGTCCATAAGCTGTTACGCCTCCGAGCAGTGCGCCGATCGAGCCTTTGATGACGGCGCTGTCGACTATTATTCGTTCGTGGGTACGCCTGGCGAGCCACCCGAATAGCACGATCGCCTCGATCAGCAGCGCGATCTCCGCGAAGGCGATCACCGGCGCGCCGATTTCATTGAAAAAGGTGATGCCTGCTACGCCGATGGCGATGAAGATCACCAGCCGCAGCAACACCGCATACAGCGGGAATAACGGTTCCTTGCGGGCATAAAACGAGCGCACCGCGATCTCGTGAACGACATACCCCGTCAGCGTCAACAGGTAGGCGCGCGTGGTCCACGTCAACAGGGTTGTAATTTCTTCGGGAAATCCAAAGACGGCGCGTACCAGCGGATGGATGCCGGCCGCCATCACGGCCGCGATCGGAAGGGTTAACGCGATCAGCACTCGCAGCGCCTTTTCGATCGTTAAACGGAATCCGGCCCAATCCCCGCGCGCCGCGAACTCGGATAACGTCGGCAGCAGCGCGGTGGCGATCGCCGTCCCCAGGATCGTCTCCGGCACCTGCATGATCATCCAGCCATAAGTCAGTGAAGTGACCGCCCCTTCCTGGCCGAGTCGCGAAGCGAGATTATCACGAGCCAGGAAGATCAACTGGATGCCGCCCATCGTAAGCAGGCGCGGGCTCATCAGCTTTAGTG
>CAYUUJ010000192.1:0-5247 GCA_964447845.1 uncultured Anaerolineaceae bacterium | reverse complement strand
CCGATCAAGTTGTTTTACGGCACACAGGTCCGCAGCGACCCGCCGACCTTTATGATCTATGTCAATGATCCGAGCCTGGTGCATTTCAGTTATATACGGTACCTGGAAAATCAGATCCGTGAAGAGCACGGTTTTCTGGGCACACCGATACGGATCGTTACCAAAGGGCGGCGGGATTAGTAAGACCCTCCGCCCTGGCGGGCACCTCTCCCAAATACACAGGCGGAGGTAGTTTGCCCAAAGAGGATCAGATCGCGTATTTGGGGGAGGCAGGGAGGGGGTCTATGGCCGCCAGGAAGGCGCGTACCAATCGGTATCCAGACTCAAGCCCGGAGCTTCAAGGATGTGAGCCGCCAGCGTCTCCAGGTTAACGGCGAACAGATGGCCGCCGCTGATCGAGGTCGTCTCTTCAACCAGCAGGTATTTTCCCTCGGGGGAGAATAAAAGCCGTCCCACAGTTACACCTTGATAGACATGCCTCAGCCCCAAGCCATCGCGTCCGATCACGTATACTGCGGCAACCGGATTCCCCGCGGCGTCAAAAGTAGTGTGAGCAAATGACAGGTGATTTCCATTCGGCGACCAGACGATCGGATGGAGACTCCCGCCGGTTAAACCAACCAAGTTCAACGGAATGGTTCCGCCTGCCTCGATCGTGCGTATCACATGCTTTTGACTTTGAGAATCATAATCATCATACGCCAGCCAGGCTCCATCCCGGGATGGTACAAGGATCGCTTTGGTCAGGAAAGTATCGAAAAGCCGGCGCACGTGACCATCGCTGGCGCGCACCAGATATACGGTCCCTTCTTTTCCAGGCAACGCCGAGCGCAGGATCACACTATCTGTAAGCCAGCCGTCCATCACATATGGGCGCGCATCAACCGGCAGATTTCCGGAAGCGTTCAGGCTTTTCAGGTCGGTACCATCAGGATGCACGACGTAAACATTTTCGCCGCCTTTGCCATCCTGCGCGCGGACCGCGATCCAGCTACCATCGGGTGACCAGAAGGGCGGATCCATGAATGGGAATTGCGCGATTGGAGTCCAGGTCATTTTAAACGGATCGAAAATCCATAATTTGTAAGGCGTACCGCTCACGCTATCAGGATAAGCAAACGTTGCCTGCGTCCCATCCGGTGACCAGGCCAGTGCGGTTAAATTGAAATTGAACGCGAACGGCGCAGGAATGGATTCCAATGCAGGGCAAGCCGCGCTCTTCGTAACGCAAGCACCAGGCAAGCGGGCCAATTGCACAGACTGCCCCGCCTGGTGTGGCAGGATGAAGAAATACAACTCGCCGGGCGTGTTCGCTCCGGACTGAGAAGCCGGTTCCGTTTCGAGAGGCGGGATCGTCGCCGGGGTGATTTCACCGACCTGCGGATTTTCGACGGGAGTCAGGAAAGTCGTTTCATCGGCTGTGGAAAATGCGTTCACGGTGGGATTGGCTGGGATCGGGCTTGACGGCGCGGGCGCACATGCAGCCAAAGCAGAAGCGACCAATAAAGATAGGCGAATCGAAACTTTCATGGGATCTCCCTGAAAAAAGCTGGGGTTTTTTTATGAAATAGAGTTCAAGCAAACAAACAGCCGCGACTTCGCCGCGGCTGTTTGTTATTTAATTCAGGATGAAGCTATCTTGCAGCGGCCACCTTTTACGGATTGGTGATCGAGATACCATTCACGACCCAGCTACCGTCGGTGCCGCCGGCATCGGAAAACTCAAGTGATAATGAGCCGCCGCTTACAGTCACAGGGAATGTATTGACTGCAAACGATCCAGCCGCAGTATCCACATCCGGTAATACGATTGTGCCGTTGGCTTTGACCACCATATTATCGTGGGCGAAATCATTATCTCCCATGGTAACGGTCACGGTGTAGGTACCGTTCGCCAGATCAACCCTGAATGTCCGGGCAGCCGAGCTGCTCAACACAAAATCTTTCTTCAGATCATCCGCCGGGCCGGATCTATCTCTTGATTCAAGAGTGGAGGTATCCGTCCAGCCTGGCACACCCGCGGCATAGGTCGTGGCTTCGGTGATCCGGGTATACCCTGCTGCGATCGCAGATATGGTCGTCCCGAAATCGAATCGGGCGACGGTGGTGGGCGTGACGGTGGCTGTCGGTGTATGGGAAGCGGTGGGCGTCACAGTTGGCGTACCCGTCAGCGGGAGCGTAGGCGTGGCGGTCGGCGCGGAGGCGGCATTGAAGATATGCGGCGCGATCCACATCGCCCGGTCACCGGTGGGTGAACCGGTTGCAAGCACGGTCAAAATGAATTTGACGTCTTGTCCAACCAGCGGCGCCAGGCTCAGGTCCGCCTGATAGTACAGCCCTTCATGTTTCTCAACGAATGCCCAGAAGGTTTGAATGCTTCCGGACCCGATCTGATAGTCCAGTCGGAACACCACATAACATTGCGTGGCACCCTGCTGGCAGTTGACGATCGAACGGAAACGATCGCCCGTTTGCACGCGATAGGGCGGGAAGATGCCCTGGATGTAACCGTTGGTGATATTTTGTGGATTTGTAAGCAAGCCTGGAGTAGTGAGAGCGGTTCCATCTTCTCGTACCGGATTATCGATCCGAAGCACGAAGCCTCTCGAATCGCCATCCGTACCTGGGCAAGGCAGTTGACCAGCGCTGCTAAACCAGGCGGCCGAGCACATGCTGGCAACAAAATCGAGCGATGTACCCGAGATCGGAGTCGATGGCGTGACTGGCGTTCCAGGTGTGGAGGGCGTCGCAGTGGTAGTGACCCGGATCTCGACCCACCAGGATCTGGTGCCACCAGTGCCGATGCCGAACGGAACCCCGCTGGCATTCCTGAACTTCCAATAACCACGATAGGTTCCGGCCGTTGTCGGCGCAATCAGAGTGATCGTCAGGTCCACGGTTTGGCCGGGGGCCACAGTGGTGGGCATAGGCGCCGAACTCGGACCGCCCATCTGCGCACCGCTATCGAAGATCAGCGAGTAACTTGTGGTCCAGGTGTTGGTGCCTATATTTTTTAAGCGCCAGGTTTTGCTGAAAGTCGCTCCCGGGGCGATGATGGTGCCGTCAGGAATGGTGACGTCGGCGATGAATTGGGCACGATCACCGGAGGCAGGCGGCAGCGTCGCAGAACCGGTCGGGGTCGGCGAAGGAGGCGTGCCCGTAACCGTCGGAGTGATCGTTGGCGGAGTCCCGCCGCCCGGCCGCGCAATGATGGGGTTACCCCACAGCGCGCGGTCACCCGTCGGAGAACCAAAGGCTGAGATCACGAGGATGAATTTCACATCCTGGCCGGCCAGCGAATTTAAATTGAGGTTGGCGTTATAGGACAGACCTTCATATTTTTCACGGAACGTCCAGAACGTGCGCACCGCGCCGGTACCGATCTGATAATCTAGTCGGTACGCCACATAACAGGCAGTCGCATTATGTTCACAACCGATCGTCGCCTGGAATTTGTCGCCGGTTTGAACACGGAAGGCCGGATAGATCGCCTGGATGTAACCATTGGTTACATTATTCGGAACAAAAAGCAATCCAGCTTGCGCCAATTCGACGCCGTTCTCGAACTTGGGATGATCGCGTCTTAAAGCAAAACCGTTCGAGCTGCCATCCGTTCCCGGGAAAGCCAGAGCGCCTGCGCCGCTTGACCATGTCGCTGACGGAGCGTTGGCGGTAAAGTCATATCCGGTGCCTCCCGAGGACGAGGTCACGTTTATCTCAACCCACCAGGACTTGTTCCTGGTCGTGCCTATACCGAAAGGAGTGCCACTGGCATTCTTGAATTTCCAGTAGCCAAAATAATGACCGGCAGTACTGGGCGCGGTGAGGTTGATTGTGAGATCTACGGTCGAGCCCGGAGCGACGGTCGTTGGCATCGGATATGAATTCGATCCACCCATCTGCGTGCCGGTGTCAAATACAAGGGAGTAGCCGGTGGTCCATGTGCAAGTGCCAATATTCTTCAGCCGCCAGGTTTTGGTAAAAGTCGCGCCCGGCGCGAAGTTTGTACCGTCCGGCACGGTGACATCCGCGATGAATTGCGCCCAGTCACAAGAGCTCTGCGCCGACGCCGGCTGGGTCAATCCCGCCGCCGGGATTAAAGACAGCAACACTGCAACCAACATAAGTATTGCAGTCGACCGTACTTTCGCATTCATAAGATCCTCCTCAGCAACGCTTCTAGCATGATTAACGAATTAAGATTCGAAAAGTTCCTTTCGACTATGCGCCGTCTATAGTATATCTTTTCTTGCACAATTGTTCAATATACATTTTGACCAGTCCCGGGACCTATTTTTCCTTATAATCAGCCTATGAGGCGCACGATTCTGCACCTTGACCTGGATGCCTTCTTTTGCTCCGTCGAGGAAACCCGTAACCCGGACTTGCGCGGCAAGGCTTTTGCCGTCGGCGGCAAACCGGACGAACGGGGTGTGGTTGCCTCTTGTTCTTACGCAGCCCGGAAATTTGGGGTCCGCAGCGCCATGCCCATGTCCCGGGCTGTCCGCCTGATTCCGGACCTGATCATTGTGCCAGGGCATCACGGCCTGTACGGCGAGGTCTCCGGCGAGGTCATGGAGCGGGTTCGGACACTGACGCCGCTGGTCGAACAGATCTCCATCGACGAGGCTTTCATCGATATTTCCGACTTGCAAGATCCTCCCGAACGCCTCGCGCGGGAGCTACAGGCTGGAATCCGGGACGAGTTGGGTCTCCCCAGCTCGATCGGGATCGCGTCCAACAAGCTCGTGGCAAAGATCGCCACGGAAGTCGGGAAAAAAAGTGCCAAGGGTGACGGGCCGCCATACGGACTGACGATCGTCCCTGTAGGAGAAGAGGCTGCCTTCCTGGCTCCCCTGCCAGCGGACATGTTGTGGGGTGTGGGACCCAAGACCTCCGCGAAATTAGCCGAGCTGGGGATCCACACCATCGGTGATATTGCGCGCTGGCCGGAGCCGGACTTCATTCGCCGCTTCGGAGAGTCCGGGCGCGAGCTGGCAAGGCATGCACATGGTGTGGACGAGCGCAGCATCGTCACCGAGCGGGAAACAAAATCCATCAGCCAGGAAACGACATTCACGCGGGATGTGCGCGATGACAAGTCCCTCGAACGAACCATAAAAGAGATGTCGGAGGAAGTAGCACGCAATCTGCGCAGGAACGACCTGGCAGCCAGGACAGTCAAATTAAAATTGCGCTGGCCGGACTTCACCACGCTGACGCGCCAACTGACGATCGCCCAGCTCA
>CAYUUJ010000191.1:0-5255 GCA_964447845.1 uncultured Anaerolineaceae bacterium | reverse complement strand
AACACGAAGGGCAGGATCAGCTCCCCCGCGCCGAACTTATCGCCGACTTCTTTCATGGCGGGTAGGAGCACAGTGTTCAGGGTATGCACTGCAGTCTCATGTTTTGTGGGGAATTCGCCACGATTGATGATCGTATCGATATCCGCTTCCACACCTTCCTTGTGACGGTGCAGGATCGACCAGTGCAGGCGTTGCTCAGGCGTCATATCCTCGGTGGGATCCGAAGCGCCCGTATCGGCTTGCGGCGAGACTTTCTCGAAATATTCGATGTAGCGTTGCAGAGCGTCCGCGCGGCGGTTGAAGATCAAGTCCTCGGCCAGCTCGCGTTCATTGGCGTCGATCTCGGTGTAGGGCTTTACGTGGACAGGGTTAACGATGGCCATATCGAGCCCGGCCTGCATGCAGTGATAGAGCATGACCGAATTCAACACCGGCCGCGCCTGGGGCGAAAACCCGAAGGATAAATTGCTAACGCCCAGCGAGGCCATCACACCTGGAAGATTCTGTTTGATCAGGCGAATGCCTTCGATCCGCTCGGTGGCCGAGTCAACCCACTCCTGGTCCCCGGTCGCCAGGGTGAAGGTCAGGGGATCGTAGACAAGGGACTCCGGGCGCAGGCCGTGTTCGTTGACCGCCATGTCGTAGACACGTTTGGCCACCTCCAACTTGCGATCGCGCGTCGTCGCCATGCCCTTTTCATCGATGGTCATTACGATCACCGCTGCGTTATGCGTCCTGGCGAGCGTGAAGATCTTGTCGGCTTTCTCGCGGCCTGACTCAAGATGCGTGGAATTAATCAAACAGCGCCCCGGTGCGGTCTTGAGCGCGATCTCCAATACATCCAGCTCGGTGGTGTCGATCACGAGCGGCACGTCCACGCCCATCTCGAGTTTCTTGACCACATTGCGCATCAATTCGGCTTCGTCCGGGCGTTCGGTGACGGCGCAGGAAATATCCAGGGCATGCGCGCCGCCATCCACCTGTTCACGCGCCAATTCGAGGATGCCGTCGTAATCCTCCTCCAACAGCATCTTTTTGAACTTGCGCGATCCCTGCGCGTTACAGCGTTCCCCGAGCAAAGTTGGCGGGGGGTCCTGCCGCATGAGGATGGCGGTCATGGACGAGGACAGCTTCGGGTCCGAGTGATGCGGGCGCGGCGGGTGTGCGCGTCCGTTGACCTTTTCCACCAGCAGCTTCAAGTGCGCGGGCGTCGTCCCGCAGCAGCCACCCACCACCGAGATGTGATGTTTTTCGATGAACTCGATCATGGCTTCGGCGTATGGTTCGGGCTCGAGCGGATAGACCGCCTGGCCGTCCACATTCAATGGCAGGCCGGCGTTCGGGATGCAGGAAACCGGCAGGATGGATTGTTCGCCGAGGATGCGGATCGGCTCACGCATGTGTTCGGGGCCGGTGGAACAGTTGAGGCCGATCACGTCAATGCCCAACCCTTCGAGAATGGTCAGCGCGGCGTTGACGTCGGTGCCGAGCAACATGCGGCCGGTGGTATCGAGCGTGACCTGCGCCTGGATCGGCAGATAGACTTGCTCCTCCTCGAAGGCTTTGTGCAAGCCCGTGATGGCGGCCTTGACTTCGAGGATGTCCTGCGAGGTTTCGATCAACAGGACGTCCACCCCGCCTCGGATCAGACCGACAGCCTGCTCGCGAAAAACTTCGGCCAGGTCGTCGAAGCTGACGTTGGAGAGGTCCGGGTCATTGGCCGAGGGCAGCTTGCCGGACGGGCCGATCGAGCCCGCTACAAAACGCGGCTGGTGCAAGACCTCCGAGGTCTTAAAGACCTCGGAGGTCTGCTTAACCGGATTGCCGTTCGCGTCAACATACTCATATTCATCCGCCAGACGGCGCGCCAAAGCAGCCGCGGTCTGATTGATCTCGATCACGCGGTCGCCCAGCTTGTATTCGGCCATCGTGATGCGATTGGAGCGGAAGGTGTTCGTCTCCAGCGCGTCCACGCCCACCTCGAGGAACGAGCGATGGACCTTCTCTACCGCTTCGGGGCGGGTGATCACGAGGAAGTCGTTACAGCCGTTATATTGCTCGCCGCCGAAATCCTCGGCGGTCAGGTTCTGGTTTTGCAAACTCGTGCCCATGGCGCCGTCGAAGATGAGCACTTTCTTTTCGAGGGCGTCCAGGTAACGGCGGTTTGTGTATTTACGCTTATTCATTAAATCTCCTGCTACGAATTTTACGGTACAACAAAATCAACAGTAACTTGCTGATCTGCTGAAAAAGTAACTTTAACCTGGCAATTGCCATGAGTATTATCGGTAACCGATATTTGTAGAATGTGAATTCCGCCTGAGCCTTCCATTCCCCAACCTGTAATTCCGCACTCGGATTCAACTATCCATTCTTCCGCTTGGGTTGTAAGAGTGAATGGAAGCATGAACACAAAGTCTTTATTGGGTTTTAAGCCCAAGCATTTTACGCGCGCATCCGATTGTTCCACGCAAACACTTGTGTCAAGGTCGCTCTGTGTACGACTTAAATCGAACCTGGAATAAAACTCGTCGATGGACAATCCAAAAGCCAGTTTAAACGACTCTTTCCATGGTGTACCCTTGCCGATTTCCGCATAATATTCGATAACAGATTCTTCACCATCCGGCGCAATGGCAATCAAATCGCCCACAGCGTATGGCGCGAGAGACCAGAATTGCATTTTGCTTGAAAAATCCCCGCCTTCCACTTCTTTGAGCGGGTAATTTGCCGTTATGCTATTGTTCAGCCATATATCTGCCTGAGTAGAATAGGAACAATCGTTCAACCCATTTGCAATCTTATGCCCGAAAACTTCGGCTGATCCCTCTTTTAACCATTCTGGGCCATAGTCCAGCGCCGGCCTAAAAAGACCGTGATGCATAAGTCTGCTTTGAAGCATGTGGAATAATTCATGCGCCACGTTTTTGGATTTGTAACAAACATTTGCATCATCTTTCCAAGCCAGGAAATCAGAACTTATCACCACGATATCTTTGGCTGCAGTATTTCCACCACCGCCCGCCACCCAATCCTGTACAAATTTCGATTTTGTGTATGTGGGAACATCATATTGAATTGCTGGAAAGATTTGGTCAATATACAGATTGATATCCGAAAATGTATAAATGGTTACTGGACCCAAGTCCGCATATTGCGAATAATAGGCATACGCTTTATAAGCGGCTTCTTCTTGCAAAGCCCGTCCACTGGCAGGCACATCATCCTGATAAATAAATGTGATTGGCAAAGGCGTGGGCGTTATTGTTGGCGTTGAAGTGTTGGCAGGAATTGAAGTAAGAGTCGGGACCTTTGTCCAGGAGGCAGCAGTAGCCGTCGCGGCTGTCGCCGTTTGCAATGCAATAATTTCAGGGCGCGGGCCACAGGCAACTAGCAGGGTTAAAAAAACGATAACTAAATAGAATGCTTTTTTCATAGTTTTCTCTTTCACAACAATCTTACGGCTAGCCAAAGTTCAGACTTCCAATCCTGTCACATCTTCCACGCCCGCCCGGGGATAAATCCCCGGGCTATTGAGCCGAAGCCCGCTTTGCGGGCTTAAGCCGCTGAAGGCGGCTTCGGCTGTGAGCATGGATGTTTACGTCCGTGCGCTGTGAAGGTTTTTTCTTCTTCGTGCACTTTGTGCCCTTCGTGGTTAAAAATCCTCCGGCAACTTTGCCCGTCCAGCCTCCGTCATCTTCCCTTCAGCGATCATCCGCCTGGCGCGCTCTTTATTCGTCTCGGTCCAGTTGGATTTCGGCCGGCGCGGCGAGAAGCGCAGGGCGTACCGTTCGGCGTCCATGGATTTCTCGAGGTTGTCGATCCAGCCGAAGCAGATGGCTTCCTCGACCGCCTGCACATAGTCAATAGACGGTTTCCTGGTGGCCTTTTTGTACCGGATCAACCAGATCTCTTTTTTGGTCAGGTGATTCTGCTTAAGCCACCTTCGGAAGTCCGCGCGGGTCGTGATGTAGATTGTTTCGCCGATTTCCATTAGGCCTCCGTCATTGCGAGCGACCGAAGGGAGCGAAGCAATCTCCTCGCGGCGGTTGGGTTGCGTCGACGCCGCCCGGGCGCAACATGTTGCGCCCCTACAAGAACGCTTCGACACCTTTGACAGCGCGGCGCTCTCGACCTACTCAACCACCGGTTTGCTTGTATAACAAAAATCACCTCTCGAAATGAGAGGCGACATGAAAAACGAAGTCATCTCTCATCTTCCAGAATCGGGCGAATTGTGCAACGCGTTCGCCATATCTGCCGGAGTTGGCACCGTAATTAGTCTTATAGTCACTTGTCTTCAGTCGGATAGTCTGTTGACTATTTGACTAGCAGACCAATGACAAACCGACTAACATCGGTTGCCGAGGCTTCACAGGGCCGGTCCCTCTGCCTCTCTGGATGAGTACAGTTTATTTAGTTGTACCGCAAGTTTATCATAGCGGCTTAAGATTGTCAAATTGTGAAGCTTGTTTGAAAATATTAATTTCAAGGCCGTGCCAGACGATATACCGCGCCGCCTAGATCCGCGATATACAGCTCGCCGGATTCATCCTCACCAAAACTGCTGATGTTGAAACCGGTATCGTACAATACCGGATCCTGCCAGGTCTCTCCCGAGCGGATCAAGCCCCAGATGATCCCGGTGCAATAGTCGCCGTAGATATAGATACCCTGCCACTCCGGCAACGCGGAGCCGCGGTAAACATACCCACCTGTGATGGAACAACTGCCATCCTCGTGACTGTATTCGGCCACCGGGTCGATCATGCCCGCCGGCCCACCGCCATCAAAATCATGCGCTCCCTCACGGTGATCCCAGCCGAAATTCTGTCCACCCGGCGAGCCGGCCGGAATGAAGTCGATCTCTTCCCAGGCACCCTGCCCAACGTCGCCGGTATACAGGTCGCCGGTTGCGCGGTCAAACGAAACGCGCCAGGGATTGCGCAAACCATACGCCCAGATCTCAGGCCGGCCGCCGCCGTTCGCGAACGGGTTATCGGATGGGATGGCATACGGTTCGCCTGAATCGACGTCCACGCGCAAGATCTTTCCCAGCAACGTATCGAGAGATTGTCCGTTGCCGAACGGGTCGGCCGCCGCTCCGCCATCTCCGAAGCCGATGTAAAGATAGCCATCCGGCCCGAAATCCAGCGCGCCGCCATTATGATTCGGGAACGGATCGCTGACGCTCAGCAAATTCGTTTCGGTGTTCGGGTCCGCGACATTCGGATCGGAGGAGACGTGGAAGCGCG
>CAYUUJ010000190.1:0-5267 GCA_964447845.1 uncultured Anaerolineaceae bacterium | reverse complement strand
ATGGTCAGCAGCATCTCCGATTATCTGGGTATGGCTTTTCCACCTGCCCTGCCATCCATTCGCCATGTTGTGATCAATTCGATCGCCGCATTCCATATCAGTACCCGGCTTGGTGTATCTGCGACCTTGATCCCGAATGTCATGGACTTTGAACATCCGCCGGAGCCGCCGGACGAGTATGCGAAGGACATCCGCGCAGCGCTGGGCTTCGTGACCGATGAGTTGTTATTTCTTCAACCCACGCGTATCGTACACCGGAAGGGCATCGAGCATGCCATCGAGTTGACGCGTCGGTCCGGGCTGAAGGCCCGGCTGGTGATCTCGCACGCCTCGGGTGATGAGGGCAATAGCTACGAAAAACGATTGCGCGAATTTTCTGATCTGATGGGGACGCCTGTTAAATTCGTGCAGGAGATCATTCAGGATCGACGCGGTCTTACATCGGATGGGCGCAAAATCTATTCACTCTGGGATGTATATGCCTATGCGGATCTGGTGACTTATCCGTCCACTCTGGAGGGTTTCGGCAATGCTTTACTGGAAGCTATTTATTTTCGGCGGCCAGTGGTGGTCAACAATTACGCGATCTTCGATATCGACATCAAACCCAAGGGTTTCCGTATGATCGAATTCGATGGTTTCATCACGGATACAACTATTGATCAAACCCGGAAATTGCTGGCCAACCGGGAATTAAGGGAAGATATGGCGGAGCAAAACTATCGTTTAGCAAAACGTTATTACTCCTATGCTGTTTTAGAACAACATCTTCAGACATTGATCGCAGATTGCTTCGGGGAAAACAATGTCACTTGATTCGCCTTACCTGGATCTGCTTAAGGATCGCATCAACCTGAAGCAGATCCCGTTCAGTGAGCGTGGCTCCCGGCTGATGGTCTTTCGCACGGACAGCAGTCACCTTTCCATCCGGCTGGCCGAACGCTGGTTCAAACGTGAAGGCCAGCTGGCCGCCTATCGTCAGCGGCCGCCGATGGTGGACGAATTGTATTTCACCGACGATGAGGGCCGCCGGTTGGATTTCAATCTTACAACCTATCCACATCGAATTGATTGTCACACATCCAACGGCATGTTCTCGATCACTTTTGTGGATACCGAGACTCTGCTGATCGCATTGCCGCCGGGTCGCAGCGGGGTGACCTTTAAAGCTAACCTGGATCTGGCACATACCGATCGGCGAGGCGGGGTGCTTCGTCTGACCGGCGATATTCGCCGCAACATCTCACACACCACGAATGCACACTTGACCGAGAATCGCGTGGAAGCTGTGGATGCTGAGAACCAGCGTGTGCACCTGCGTTTCGACTCGGGCGCCGGGGCGGCTCTCCTGCTAAACATTACACCTCGGCTCGGCTTCAACCGTTCGGTTCCCGACTCCAAAAAAGCACTCGAAGCAGCCGCACGACGCTGGCATGATTGGTTTGCCGCCGCGCCTGCGGTGGCCGAGCAATATCGCGCCCAGTATTATTATGCCTGGTGGATCATGCGCGCCGGATTGATCTCCACGCGCTTCTATACCACGCGCGAAGCCATGACGCCTTCCAAGATGCATTATGTCGGCGTCTGGCAATGGGATGCCTACTTTCACGCGCTCGCGTACCGACACGTGGAGATGGGATTGGCGAAAGATCAGGTCCGCATCCTGCTCGACCACCAGCGCGAAGACGGTATGATCCCGGATGCCGTTCACGACGAGGGCACGGTCACGCGGCTCACTTTTCCGATCGAAGCGGATGTGACCAAGCCTCCACTGCTAGCTTGGGCGGTTTGGAAGTTATTTGAAACGGATGGCGACCGTGAGTTTCTGGATGAGATCTACGAACCCATCGTCCGCTGGAACAACTGGTGGTTTGATAAAAACGATATAGACCACAACGGACTGTGCGAATACCATCATCCATATTCGTCCGGTTTGGATGACAGCCCGTTATGGGACGATGGCATGCCGGTCGAATCACCGGACTTGAACACTTATTTGTGTCTCCAGCAGGAGTCCCTGGCAAAGATCGCGGCCGCCATCGGCGAACCGCAGGATGCACTGATGTGGGCTGGGCGGACCGAATCCCTGGCCAACCAAATGGTCGAGAAGATGTGGGATCCGGTGGCCGGTTTGTTCTGGGCTTGCCGGCCCTCCGAAGAAGGGCGGATACGGATAAATGTCCGCACGCCGTTCAATCTGTTGCCGTTGATCACAGGACGCATGCCCCCCGAGATCGCGGCACGCTTGATCGCCCATCTGACGGACGAAAAGCAATTTTGGACACGTTACCCGGTTCCCACTGTGGCGATCGACGACCCAAAGTATGATCCACTCCTCATGTGGCGCGGCCCCACGTGGGTAAACGTAAATTATTTACTGATCGAAGGTCTGCAGCGCGGCGGCTATACCGAGCTCGCGCGCGAGCTTCGCCGCCGAACATTGGATATGATGTTGAACTGTGACGACATATGCGAATATTATCATCCGGAGACCGGGGAGACGCCTCCCAAAGCGGCTTCGGTCTTTGGCTGGTCATCGGCGCTTTTTATCGAGATGGCGATCGAAGAATCCAACGATCGCGGGGAAAGTATTTAATTTAATCATGAAGATCGTTCTATTACACTACTCTGCTCCACCGGTTGTCGGTGGAGTGGAGACTGTTCTTGGACATCAGTCTCGCCTGATGGCGGAAGCCGGTCATCAGGTGCGGATCGTTGCGGGGCGGGGAGAGCAACTTGATGATCAGGTGAAATTTGTGCCTCTGCCATTCGCTGACTCCCAGCATCCGGATGTGTTTTTGTTGCAGAAAGAACTCAATCAAGGACGTGTCCCGCCGGATTTTACAGCGATGGTTGACCAACTTTTTGAGTCATTGGATCAGATCGTGGCCGATGGAGAGGTTCTGATCGCTCATAACGTCTGTTCCCTCAATAAAAATCTTGCGCTTACGGCCGCATTGCGAAAGCTCGCAGATCGGCCATGCAGGCTCGTCCTCTGGCATCACGACCTGGCTTGGACAACGCCGCGCTATCGCGATCAATTGCACGACGGTTTTCCATGGGACCTGCTGCGGACAGCCTGGCCTGACACGGTCCAGGTGACGGTCTCCGAGTTCCGCAGGCGGGAGCTCGCAAAGTTGTTTGGTATTTCCGAGGCCCACATCCGGGTCATTCCGAATGGCCTGGACACCGCCCGTTTTTTCAAGTTGGAAAATTTGACGGAACAGTTCGTTCAAAGATTGAATTTGCTAAAGGCTTGGCCGCTGCTGCTACTGCCGGTCCGCATTACCTCGCGAAAGAATCTGGAGCTGGCATTGCGTGTATTAGGGAGCCTGAGGGAAAAATTCCCGCAGGCCATGTTGCTCGTTACCGGCCCACTTGGGCCGCATAACCCTGCCAACAAGGATTATTTCTCGAAATTACTCAAGCTGCGTGAGGAACTTAATTTGGAGGGGTCCGCCCATTTTCTTGCCGAGCATACATCCGAGTTTTTGCCGGATGATGTGATCAGTGATTTTTACCGATTGGCGGATTTATTATTTCTACCGAGCAGTGAAGAGGGCTTTGGGATCCCGGTGCTGGAGGCAGGCTTGGGAGCTTTACCTGTTTTCTGTGCGGATATCCCGCCTTTGCGCGAAGTGGGTGGTGGCTTCGCGACTTATTTTTCACTCGCTGCAGAGCCGGGTGCCATCGCCGATCTTATTACTGATCATCTCGCCTCCAGTTCGGTCCTCGGACTGCGCGAGAGAGTACGCGCTGGGTATACTTGGGATCAGATCTATCAAAAGCATATAGAACCGCTGTTGAATTCAATGGATGGTTAACGGATGACCCAACCCACTGTCGGCAGAGTATTTCAAAAAGTCCTTGTACCTTTCGTCCAGGGTTGTGATGGCGCGGCTTCACTGCGGACCGCCAGCCTGATCGCCAAGGGTCGCAGCGTACATATGGTTGGCATTGTCCCGGTGGCCGCTGGAGATTCTTTGAGCAAGGGAGCGCTGCCGGCACGGGTCATGCGAAAGACTCTCCAGGAGCGCGCCGGCAGATTGGGCGCTCACACAGTCGACAAGATACATGTCACAGAGGATCCCTGGCAGGAATTGATCAAGATCGTCCAGGATCAGAAACCGAGTTTGTTGATATTGGATACCTGTCATATTGACGCGTTTGGCATTAGTCTGGCAGAAGCGCTTCGAAACCCGCCTTGTAATGTGGCGATCGCCTGCGGGCAGATGCCGGAGAAGATCAAGAAATCATTGGTTTCGATCAGAGGCGGTTCGAACGCAGAGCTCGCTTTGCGGCTGGGGTTGTCAATCTCCCGCCATAACGACGCCGCCATGGATACTGTTCACGTCCTTCCGAAAAGGAGTGCAGGGGCGCAAGATATTCCATTCCGTGGTATCGAGCGCGTCTTGAAAAACCTGCCGGAAGTCAGGGCACGACAAGTTCGTACAGACGATCCCGCCAAGGCGATCCTGTCGGCAGCCAAGGGGCATGAGCTGTTGATCATGGGCGCCAGCACAAGGTCATCGGATAAGTCTGCCGGTTTGGGTCCGATCGCAGAAACGGTTCTCAAGAAAAGGTCCAAGGGAACATTGCTGGTAAGAGTCCATCATACAGCCACGGAGGATGTCGAGAGCAGGCTGACGGGCAAGACGGCCATCTCCGTTTTAGTGGATAAATGGTTTGCTGAAAACACCTACCATGCGGATGAATTCGATGACTTGAACTCACTGCTGGCTTTAAAACAGAAGCACGGTGTGACCGTGGCAGTCGCCCTGCCATCCTTGAACGAACAGGCTACGGTGGGGAAGGTGATCAAAACGATCAAGACCGAATTGATGGATCGGGTTCCATTATTGGATGAGATCGTCCTGATGGATTCTGACTCCACCGATCGCACACGCGAGATCGCCACTGAACTTGGGGTTCCGGTGCATATCCATCAGCGGACGTTGCCTCGGTATGGGATCCGGGCTGGAAAAGGGGAGGCTTTGTGGAAGAGCCTGTACGTCACGCGCAGCGATATTATTCTCTGGATGGATACGGACATCGTCAACATTCATCCGCGCTTTGTATCCGGGCTTTTAGGCCCGCTGCTTCTGAGGCCGGACGTGCTATTTGTGAAGGGATATTATCAACGCCCGTTGAAGGTCAATGGCAGGATGCAGGCCAGCGGAGGCGGCCGTGTTACTGAATTGACCGCCCGACCGCTGCTCAATCTCTTTTTCTCCGAACTTTCAGGCGTGATCCAGCCACTCTCCGGC
>CAYUUJ010000189.1:0-5328 GCA_964447845.1 uncultured Anaerolineaceae bacterium | reverse complement strand
ATCGCCCGCGCCCATGCAATTGCCGGGCATACTGTGGAGGCAAAGAAGTTTCTGGAGATGGCGAAAAAAGCCGGGGAAGCCATCCAGGGACAGGAAGACCGCGATATTTTCTTGAAGGAATTGGCAGGCGGGAATTGGAACGGGGTGCAATAAAGAAAAACAAAAAGACAAAAGTCAAAACGGAATAAACCGCTGGTCTTCTGACCACGAAGGCACCAAGACACCAAGACACCAATAAAACGATCTCCTACAACTTAGAACCACTAACATAGCGTGTCACGAAGTGAGGAAGCTAAGGACGTCGCAAAGCGACGTCCGGCGACCGAAGGATCTCTTGTGGCCAAGAGAGATCCTTCGGTCACAGGCCGTGGCTCCGCCACGGCCTTAGTTCCCTCAGGATGACACGTAATGAAAAAAAATCGGGCGACCCGTTTGGGTCGCCCGTGGTCTCATCTTATCTCAATTTGATACGCAGCTTCCTCCCGGGTGAAGCGCGTGGTGCCGCTCACAACCAGGATGGCCCGATCCCCGCTCTCCAATGAGATCGAAATCTCAGCAGTCTGGTCCGGGTTGACCTGGATGATCTCCACCGTGGTATCTGCTTTCTCGATTATCAACGCCAGGCGGAAGGTCTGCGGCAGGATATTCTGCACGCGGACGAAGCCGTCCGCCACCCACCCACCTTCGTCCGTTTCGAAATCGGTGGAGTAGTTGAGCGCATCCATGCGGACATCATCCAGCAAAAAGCCTTCGCCGTTGACAGCCGCATCCGTGACATATTCAAAACGGATCTGCACTTTCTTGCCGGCGTATTGAGAGAGGTCGACGGTTTCCTCGATCCAGCCATTCGTAACCGCGTTATAGGCCCAACCGTAGGAGTTACCGGACGGGTCGTCCGCTGTACCCGAGGGAGTGGTGATGATCTGCCAGGTCTCACCGTTTTCCGAGGCCACCAGGTAAACATAATCGTAATCCTCTTCAATGTCATACCAGGTGCGGAAAGTCAGCTCGATCGGCCCGCTGACGCCGGTGAAATCGAACTCCTGCGTGAGGGTCATATCCGATTCGTCGCCCTTGTTCGACCAGAAAGCATACGAACCAGAATAGGGATCCTCGGGCAGGACGCGGGTGGCGGTGGAGCCGGTGAAGTGGATGGTGAAATCGCCCGAGCAGGTGATCTCGATATAGTCCACACCGTATTGATGCACCTCACGTCCGAACGGAGTCTTGGGACAGGTAGAGAACGTTTCCGTGGCCGAAGCGGTGCTGGCCTCCGGATAGTTATGATACACGTACCGTCCATCGCCCACGTTGGCATCCATCACAAAATTGGTAACCGCCCAATCGATGAATACATCATCGGCCCGGATCGGCTCTCCGGTCTGGGGATCGACGGCAGCGATTTGTTCCAGCACCACATCCACCCCGTCGAAACCGTTGGCCGGATCCTTGACCAGCGCCTTGGTGGCCTCCTCGCCGAACCGGTCGAGGAAATAGGTCAGGTACAGAAAGCCCGCGCCATAATGCGGCGAAGTGGCATTCTGATCGTTCGGCCAATCGTTAAGCTGGAGATCCGGTTCCGTGATGTACAACCAGTCGAAGCCGCCGATGTCGTACCCGTTCAGGAAGGCTGCCACCTCGGAAAATCCCTCGTTGATCCAGGAGTTCTCGTTCTTATCCTGATACCAGTGGATCATGTGCTGGAATTCGTGCGCCAGAACGCCGTAGGTAAAGTCGTCACCCAGGTTGGTGTTATCGGCATTGAACAGGAACATCTCGTGCGCATTCGAATATTCGTGCGCCAGCGGGTGAAGTTCATCTGCGGAAGAAAAATAACCCGCGATCGAAAATCCCATACCGCGCACATACAGAATGTAAATATGCGGATCGCCGTCGATTCCGGGCGTCCACTCGCTGCCGAAGAACTCGCGGTTGGTGGGATACATTTTGTTTTCGAAGGCGTCCGCCAGGTCTTTCAGCTCATCCTGATCATAGTCCACGCCGGTCTCCACCCAGAAATAGACATGCGGCGTTACATAACGCAGCGTGGCGTCGGCTTCGAAATTCTCGGTCGTCTCAACGTTGGTGACCCAGAAAGTATCCGTATCACCCACCTGGCGCGGCGCCGGAGGCGGGGACACTGATTCCGGGATATCGCACTTCCCCTCCAACCGGCAGGACAGATCGGCCGGGATGTTGTTCGGTACGATGGAGGTTTCCAATGTTTCCAGGGTCTCGGTCGAGATCGAGCCGGCTGGGATGCGTGTTATTGTGATCGCCGGAGTGGAAGTGGCCGGACTAAAGGGAAGGTCTGGCGCGCCGTCCTGTGTGACGACCGTCTGGCCCATTGTGTAAAGAAAATATCCGCCCACGCCCAGCACGAGCAGACAAATACAACCCAGTAAGATCACGATCCCCACGATCAGTAATGTGTTGGTATTGGATTTTGATTGAGTTCCGTCCATGGGATTCCTCTCTTTAATTAAGTAAACTCATGATACCTGATTTGACCCAAAAGCGGATTAGGAAATCAGGGGGATATAAACGGTGGCGTGAATACACGGGGATTCGGCCACGGATTACGCGGATTGCACGGATTTTTCAATATAAAAGGATACGCCCGGAATCTAACCGCGAAGACGCGAAGAACGCAAAGAAAAAAATTATCTCTTCGCGCTCTTCGCGTCTTCGCGGTTCAACCCTGATAGGTTGTGCTTATCGTTATGCCGCGTCGGCGGACTGTTTTTGTTTACTCGTGGCCACGGGCTGCGAAGAATGGAAGACGATCTTTTCATTCTCCACGTCCACCTCCACCATCGCGCCGGCTTTGAACTTACCGCCCAGCAATTCGACTGAGAGAGGGCTCTCGACATATTTCTGAATGGCTCTGCGCAGCGGCCGGGCGCCAAAGGCGGGATCGTACCCTTCCTTGGCCAGCCACTTGCGGGCTGCATCCGTTAACTGGACCTTGATGTCGTAATCGTTCAAGCGGTCCTGTACTTCCTGAAGTTGGAGTCCCACGATGTGCTCCATTTCAGCCAGCGTGAGCGGCGAGAACATGATGATCTCGTCGATACGGTTGAGGAACTCGGGGCGGAAGGCTCCTTTAAGCGCCTTCTCGATCTTATCGTGCGCCTCCCGGTCCTCGTCCGTCGCTTTGGACTGCAGGAAGCCGAGTGTGCCGCCCTTTCTTACATACTCAGTGCCCAGGTTGGAGGTCATGATCAGGATCGTGTTGCGGAAATCCACCACGTTGCCCTGACCATCGGTCATGCGGCCGTCATCCAGGATCTGCAGTAAAGCATTCCAGACCTCGGGGTGGGCTTTTTCCACTTCATCGAACAACACCACGCGATAGGGTCGGCGGCGGACGGCTTCGGTCAATTGACCGCCTTCCTCGTACCCCACGTATCCGGGCGGTGCGCCGAACAGACGGCTGACCGTGTGCTGCTCGCGATACTCGGACATGTCGATCCGAACCAGAGCGTCCTCGTCATCGAACATGAACCAGGCCAACGCCTTGGCCAACTCGGTCTTGCCCACACCGGATGGACCGATGAAGACGAACGAACCGATCGGACGGGACGGATCTTTCAAACCGGAACGCGCCCGGCGGATGGCATCCGATATGGCATGGATGGCCTCTTCCTGACCGATAATGCGTTCATGCAGGCGTTCTTCCATGTGCAGGAGTTTCTCCGACTCGGTCTCCAGCATCTGGCTGACGGGAATGCCCGTCCACTGATGTACCACCGAGGCGATGTCGTCCACATCCACCACTTCATCGAGCTGGTGTTCGGATTCCCATTTATCGCGTTTCTCGGCGTATTCCTGCTCATGGCGCAGGCGCTCGGCCTTCTTCTGGGCCGCGCGTTCATAATCACGTTCCAGGCCCGCCTGCTCTTCTTCGGCATGCAGACGGTCCAATTCGGTCTTCATGGCTTTCAGGTCGGGCGGCATGGAGTAAAGCGCCACGCGCAGTTTCGCGGCAGCTTCATCGATCAGGTCAATGGCTTTATCGGGCAGACGGCGATCGGTCACGTAGCGATCCGCCAGCCGCGCCGCAGCCACCAGGGCTGCATCCGCAAAATGCACTTTGTGATGCGCTTCATAGCGGTCGCGCAGACCCTGCAGCATCAGGATCGTGTCGTCCACGGTCGGCTCCTCGACATAGATGGGAGCGAAACGCCGTTCGAGGGCCGCGTCTTTTTCAATATATTTATGGAATTCATCCAGCGTGGTCGCGCCGATGCACTGCAGTTCGCCGCGCGAGAGCGCCGGCTTAAGCATGTTGGAGGCGTCCATGGCGCCCTGTGCAGCGCCCGCTCCAACCACGGTATGCAACTCATCGATCATCAGGATGATGTCACCATGGGCGCGCAGGACTTCTTCCATCACGGCTTTGAGTCTTTCTTCAAACTCACCGCGGAAGCGCGAACCGGCGATCATCGAACCCAGATCCAGGGCGATCACTTTCTTGCCGGTCAGGATCTCGGGAATGTCGTTGTTGGCAATTTTTTGCGCCAGGCCTTCCACAATGGCCGTCTTGCCCACACCGGCTTCACCGATCAATACCGGATTATTCTTGGTGCGGCGGGAGAGGATCTGGATCAGGCGCATGATCTCGTTGTCGCGCCCGATGACGGGATCGAGCTTGCCTTCGCGCGCCAGTTGGGTCAGGTCACGTGAATATTTTTCCAGCGTGCGGTAACGCGATTCGGCTTGCGGGTCGGTCACGCGCTGGCCGCCGCGGAGGTCCTGGATCGCATCGTAGACGCGGTCGCGGGTCAGGCCGGCGGATTCGAGGATCCGCGAGGCGGGCGTGTTGCGCTCGGTGAGGATGGCGAGGAAAATGTGCTCGGTCGAGATGTACTCGTCCTTCAAGCGGTTGGCCTCCTCGTTGGCCAGGTCAATGATCCGCTTGACGCGCGGGGTGATGAAGATCTGCCCCGCCCCGCCGCCGAAGATATTCGCCTTCGGGCTGGCGCGCAACGTGGCATCCAGGCGCTCGGTGAGGGCCTCGGCGCTTACGCTTAATTTTTCGAGGATCTGGGGGATCACACCGCCGGGTTGTTCGATCAACGCCAGCAGGATGTGTTCGGTGTCAATTTGGTTATGGCCGTAGCGCTGAATGATCTCGGCCGCGCGCTGGGCGGCTTCCTGGGCACGTTCTGTAAAACGGTCAAATCGCATCATAGGTTAAATTTCCTTTCAATTCAAACCCTGAAAACTCACCACGAAGTCACCAGATCACCAAGTCACAAAAAAATTATGCCCTGGTGACTTGGAGACTTTGAGCCTTAGTGGTAAAAAAGTCATTTTCTTAGT
>CAYUUJ010000188.1:0-5328 GCA_964447845.1 uncultured Anaerolineaceae bacterium | reverse complement strand
CAACCCGGCATGTACTCCCCCCACTGCGCACGGATGACCAACACTTTCCCAAGCGCGCCTGCCTGGATCAGCTCGTGTGCTTTTATGAGCGAGGGGTGATATCGGAATTGAAAGCCCACCAGGATGCGGCTGGCGCTTTCCTGTGTAACCTTCTGCAGATAGTCCAGCTTTTCCAATGAATGGGAGACCGGTTTTTCGAGCAGGATATGACAGCCTGCCTCCGCAGCCGGGATGGCAACCGCCAAATGCAAGGCTGTTGGGTTGGCAACGATCACCGCTTCAGGTTTATGATTTAGCAGCGCCGTCTTCAGATCAGTCTCGACAGGATAGCCCGCCAACTCGTCATCGGGCAGTGTGGCGCGATGACTCCTCAGAAGGACGATGTCTTGTTCTCCCAGGGCGATCAAATTGTGAAAATGTCTTCGACCGATCGAGCCCAGGCCTGCGATCAGGAATTTCATTTTGTTTTTTGTAGGCGCGACCCTTGTGGTCGCCCAGAAGGGCAGGGACAAGCCCTGCCCCTACCAATTATTATCTTTCTCATATTTCCACTTGACCAGTATCTCCCCCGCCGCTTCTTTGAATAACGCCTTATCGCGCGCGCTAAAAAGTCGCTGCCAGTTGCCAGCGTGGCCCTTCGGCAGGAAAGAGGCGATCTCTTCATTGCGTCTGGCCTGCCATTCTTCATCCGGATTCGACGACATTTCCGCCGTGAGACCCCTGGCGAGTGATCGATTGACCTTCTTCACGCCCAGGAAATTCCACAGACGGGACATTTCTTCGAATGGGTCGGCGAGCAAGTCCTCGAAACGCAAGGCGAAATAATTCTTGCGAAATAATCTTTTTCCCTGCTCTTCGATCTCCCGCAGGTTCGCGGCCCAGCCCTGTGCCACGCGGCGGATGAATGCCTCGGTGAAGATCGAGCGTGAGCCGTTCGTGAATTGAGTCTGGTCTTTGCGCAATTCTTCGATAATGCGCTTATCTTCAGGCTTAAGGAACCCGGACTCCTCGACCAGATTTCGGAAACGTTCCGAGATCAACACATCCCGTCCATCCCGGATAATGTAGACCAGTTTCGCATCCGGATAAACCGCTGCCATATCAACTACAGCCTGCCCGTGGATCGTGGATGATGGGCTCTTATCACCCACAATGCGTTTGCCCACACGGGCTGCTTCACGCTCCAGGATGATGTCTGCCGCGGCGCGCAATACCAGCGGAGACAGGTCACCCCCCCGGTTCCAGCGGTTGGACTTGCGCTTAAGCCACTCCTCGGCCTCGGCCGAATCCAACAGCGACTTGAGCAAAGGCCTGCGCGTGAAGAAATGTGCCTGATAGCTGCAGTGTACTTCCGGGTGCAGGCGCGCCAGGCGCATGAGCAGGGTGGTCCCGGAACGGGCATGCCCGAGGATGAAAAACTTGTCGCGCGGGAAGAACTGCTTGATCTCGGCGACCTCTTTGAGCGTGATGGCGGGTATTTCGCCGCGCCTACGCCTTTGAGGTTCGCCTTTGAGCAGAATACGGATGGATTTTTTGAGTCGGGTCAGGATTTCCATAATATTCTAATATTTAGCCAGGTTCATAAAGTGCTTTGCACGCGGATTTCGCGAATTTTATGGATTCTCACGGATTTTTAAAACCAATCCGTGAGAATCCGTCCTTTCCGCGTTCTCCGCGTGCTGTACTTATCTTTTCCAGTTCAACATCACCAACCCGGCCAGGCACACCAGGATGCCGATGATATTGATCAGCGAGAGTTTATCTTTGAATACAAATATCGCTACAGGCACCAAAATGAGCGCGGCCGCCACATTGGTCAGCACCGCCGCGATGCCGATATTCCAACCGGCGCGATAGACGAGCAGGAAGCCCACTTCCAATCCCACCAGCGAGAGCGCCAGGAAGTAACTAGCCCAGTTGAGTTGTTTGATGGCGGTTATGAAGCCTTTTTCGGGGGGCAGGAAGAAGAGCAGGATGAAGCACAGCGCCAGCGAGACCACGTATGTCACGATGACGGATACCGCCGGGCTGACACCGGCCGGGATCTGCTTCTGAGTAAAGTGATACAACGCGCTGGACGCGATGGCGAGACTGATGGAGAAGTAAAAGAGAAACATCGGGCGTTTTCCAGTCAAGTTTATTCCAATTTCGGGACCCAGAACTTTGTACACGGATCGGACGAATGACACGGATTCGCACGGAATCTCTTTTTCTTTATGTAAAATCCATGTACTTCCGTTGAAGAGTCCGTGTATTCCGTTTACAAAAAACTATTTCCCTAAAATCTTCAGTATATATTCCGCCGTGCGTTTCCCGGCGCTCCCATCAGTATACGTGATTTCCTGTTGGACGAATTGCCCGCGTTCGGCAGAATCCAGCGACGGATCCCTTAGATAGGCAATGAGAATTTCGCGCAGTTGAGATTCAATCTCTGCGACCCTGCCGGCCCTAGCATCTCGAAAGCGTTTGTGCGTGGGCCAGTTGCCAATTTTTTTCAACGAGAGCGAGTATTTCTTCGGTACGTTCCAGCCGCCCGGGACATCGATCACTGCGGCCACAATCGGCGTATCGTGGATGGCGGTCTCCACCACCATGGTGGAATACACGGTCACGAACACATCCGAGTGCGCCATCATGGACGATTTCTCAGGCATGTCCTCCCCGCTATAGTAGCCGAGCGAGCCTCCCAGCGGCACAGGACGCACCACGTGCACGTGGGGATACCTGGTTTCCAATGCATGGATCTGCCCGCGCTCCTCGGCAAATATGCGCGGCTTGTCCTGAAAGTGGCTGGGATGCAAACGAACCAATAGCTGTGACGGCGCGCCCAACGCGTCGGATGAGACTAATCTGGCGAGCGCCTCCACGTTTGGATAGTTGGGGGCGAAGTGCACGAAACTACAGGCATACGAGATCAGCTTTCGAGCAGGGTCGAGCCCGTGCAACCTAAAATACTCGTCGCGCGCGATCAACCATGACTTGCGAAAATATCCATCGTAAGAAGGAATACCACCGATGTGCACTCGCCCCGGATCCCAGTCCGAGCCCAGCACCAATTCCTCTTTTTGTAACTCAGACCAGCATGTGGCATAGTCCACGGGCGCGCCGGGAATGGTGTAACTTGACGGGTTATCCCAGCCCACGATGGCGGTCATGGTCGGGACTTTGAGCTTGTGCGCCTCACGCAGGAGATAACGGTCCATTCTCCAGCCGGGGGTCGAAGCGATCACCAGGTCAGGCTGGTACTTCTCAAATAGATCGGCGTACAAGCCCGGGCCGGGACTGAAACGGTTCTGCGTTCGCACCAGCAGTTTGCGCGCGAAAGAAAATGTCCGCAGGAGCAGCGTGGCAAGCGCCGCGGGGATCCAGAAGCCGAGGCGGAATTTCCACGAGTTCTCTGCCCACACTTCCCAGATGTGGCTGTCCATGGCTTCGGTGTTGATGCGCCACGAGCCACCGACGCGGCGCAGGTAGGCGAGCAGCCATTGTCCGCGCGGATTGACCATGCGCGCGTAATCATCAGCCTGAGTGAGGCGCAGGCCTTCGACAGTCAAACCGGGTTGGGCAAAGCGTTGGGCGATCTGATCTTTGATATCGTCATCGGTCAGCAGGATCACTTCAACGCCCGCGGCCAGCAACGTTGGGACCACGTCGCTTTGCAGGAAGTAGATGATCGCCATACCGTGGTCGGCGGAGATGAAAATTTTTTTAGACATATTCAAGGAATGATGTTAGATCCGCGTAAATCCGCCAGATCCGTGTTCTATTCGTTTCACAAAGGCTTTCTTAAAACCAGGTGATACCCGATCGCGGCGGGGTTTTTGGCCGTGTCGGGTGATTTTACAAACCCCTTTCCGACAACAGGTCGAAGCAAAATCATGGAAGCTTCGATCACGATCAAAAGTCCGCGCCCAAGCCAACGCGCGGGACGCGGCAGTTTGGGCAGGACCCAAAAGCGTAGATTCCGAATCCCCTCCCCCATGAAAAAGATCGGATCGTAATAACCATCCAATAATGCCACTTCGAGACCGTGTTGCTCCGCCAGCTCAATCAACGTGTAATGAGTGTAGCGATAAAAGTCAAACGGCGCCTGGTGCACTTTGATCATAAACGGCACGGCAACCGCCAGCGAACCGCCGGGCTTGAGCAGGTAATGCAGTGCGTCAAGCAATTCATGGAAATGATACACATGCTCGAGCACATTCATGAGAATGAGCATATCAAAAGTAGATTCGCGAAAGGGAACACATTCCGCAAGGTCGCAAGCGAGGTCCACTTCCGGATATGGCACAACGTCCAACGCAAGGGATTTTCGGCCGGCATAAGCCTGAGCGAAATCCCCGTGTCCCGCGCCGATATCCAGGATTAACGCCTCCTGGTCCTGACCTTGAACTTGTTCCTGTAAAAATCGCCAGTTCGCCTGCCGCCACGGAGTCCCCTTATCGGGGCCACGTTCGATCTTCTCGTAGATATGTGCCGTCTCCGGCATGGGCGTAAAGACGGGTTTCCCCTTATACACGCGAACTTCACGCCCATCATTTTTGCAACGCCAAACGTTTTCTTCTTTTGTTGCAAAAGGCTGCTTGCAGTCGGGACAGACGATGAGGGAGAGCAATTCGTTCATGCGACCTACTTGTAATAAAGATTGAAGATGGCGTTGTACAAGGCAAGCAGCGGTTTTTTGAGAAAAGGGTATTCCCAAAGGCGTGATACACGCCCGGGGTCCGGCGCGGCAGGCTTAAGTCCCGCAGGGAGCGTATTACTCATATTCTGTACATAGCGTTCAACGGACATTAACCGCAGATAGCCGGCCTCGTCCACGCGTTCGTCCAATTGGCGTACCTGCCCCATCGGCTTATCCATATCAAAGGGTAGAAATTGCCCGATGACCGATTTATAGGATGTGAACTGCCAATGACTCGCCCCAAGATACGCCGGGAGGCCGCGGTAGTCAACGCGGAAATCCTGCGTCTCGCCATATATCTTTTCGAGTTCTTCATCTGAAAAGCCCAGAGTTGTGGAAAATTCATGGAACCATTCATAAGGCAGTATGTGTCCCTGCTCTATTTTTACGCCGCGGGTTTTCTTCGCCCAGGCGATTGATTTTTTGAGGAATGTTTCGGGGGTTCGAAACGGCCGGGCAGTGACCATGCCGACATTCGGATAGGTCTCAAGCAACTCCACAGATTTTCCCAGCCAGTTCGGATAGAACAATACGTCGCTATCCGTATAGGCGATGATCTCGCCTGGCGCGCCGGCCAGGATCATGTTCCAGGCTCCGCCCTTGCCCATGTTTTTCTCGGAAAGGATGAGATATTGGATCCGCCC
>CAYUUJ010000187.1:0-5330 GCA_964447845.1 uncultured Anaerolineaceae bacterium | reverse complement strand
GTCCTTTTCGGCGACCAGATAATCCCGGACTTCGGCGCACGAGCCGTTGTCGAAGATCAGCAGGTCGAACGGCAGACCGGCGTCTCGCCGCATGGACGCGATACAAACCTTCAATACATCCAGGGTCTCGGCGTGAAAACCGCTCAGGAAGGGGATGTAATTAAGCAGCGCGACCGTGATCCGCTCGGGGCGCGGCACGTCTTTGACGAATTTGGCGGGGTTTTGGCCTTTTCTCATTAAGTCTCAGGTGTCAGGTGTCAGGTGTCGGGTGTCAGGTTCGAAAGCGGAAAAGTTTCTGAAACCGCTTTTTCCATCTTTTCGGCCGGGCGACTTCTTCGATCATGTCACCTGGCAGAAAGAAAAATATCTTTCTAAGGAATAATTCAACACCTCGCATGAAGCGCAGGTAGGACAGGGGCGGGCGCACAAGTTTACCACCTCGTAATTGGTGGGTTGAGTCCACAATGGTGTAGCGGACGGCAGCCTCCCCGCCCGCCAGCCGGATGTTCTCATCGGTTTCGGGATGGGAGTGGTGAGTGAGCCCATCCGGCAGGTGACTGTAATCGTGATTTTGATGCACGACCATGAGCGACGACGTACCATCTATCACAGGCCATTTTTCACGTCGGGCATTGTAGATCATCCAGTTGTCCCAACCGGCGCGGCCGATGGCGAAGTCGGGGACATCGATATAGGCTGCACGCGGGAAGAGGAAAAAGTCACTGCCCGCGGGACGATGGAGCTGGCCCTGGAGATTGACGGTGGACAGTAGACGGCCAGACCAATCGCCCGAGAAGTCCAGGGGCTCGGTCACGTCCAGGTCCCAGCGCTGGCTGAGCAGGACGAATTTATCTTTTTGGGGCAGAACCTGCCGCGCAGCGTCCAGGAAATTCAAGACCAGCAGAATATCGGTGTTGATGATGCAGAGCAGGGCTGCAGCACTGTTTTCGCGTGCCACGCTGAACATGGACGAGATCAAGGGCGTGCCGTCTTTGTTGCGCCCGATCTGCGGAATGTGCTTTACCGCCAATTCGCGTGCGACTTCAGCGAGGCCTTGCTCTTTGCCAAGCAGTAAGATTTCCACATCGGGCAGCAGGGTCCAGGACTTGATCGCATTGCGCTGAATCACCGCGATGTGTGGATCGGTAAATGGCTTGGGGGCGGTGAAGAGCGTAATCAGTGGCATGAGGAATTTTTGATTTTTAATTTTTGATTGCTGATTGTAGATCAGGGATTCTTGCCGGCGCGTTCATCGAGATCTTTGAGCGTTTTGTGCTGAATACCGGAGTTGATCTCCATCAACTGCGGTTCGCGGTGGACGAGATCCAGCACCTCCAGCCACGAGAAGTCGTCCCGGCCGTCGAAGCGGGCGTACACCTGCCGGATAAATTCCAGGTCTTCCGGCGTATCCACCGTCCAGCGGTAATCGCCGAAGTCGCTGGTGTGATCGAGCAAGGCGATCTTGAAGCCGCGTGGAGATATGCCGGTTTGGAGTTGACGGTTGACGGTGGTGAGCTGGACGCCTTCGTAGAAAAAGGGCAGGGCATGTTCGCGATGCTGGGGTTCTTTCGCCTCGTTCCAGGCTTTTTCCAGGGCTTTGAAAGTACAGGCTTCCGTATCCAGACCGATGGGATACGTGCGCGGCCACGGAGGCGGGAGGCGATTGCCCACAAAATCATATCCGCCGTCGAGCAAAGTATTGACCACCTTATCGATCAACGCGGGATCAATGACAGGACAGTCCGCTGTGATGCGCACGACCACATCCGCTTTGGCGGTGCGGGCCGTTTGATAATAACGATCCAGCACATCGAACTGGCTGCCGCGTGTGAACGGGATACCGCTTAAGCCGCAATACTCGGCCACCGGGTCGTCGGAAGGGTCGGTCGTCGTGGCGAAAATTGTCCCGGTAACGGAAGCAGACCGCGAGGTCCGGACGAAGACACGCGCGAGCATGGGTTGTCCCGTAATGTCGGCCAGGATCTTCCCGGGCAGGCGCGACGAACTCATCCGTCCCTGGAGGATGGCGACGACGCGCGGTCTCATGGAGTGGATTTAGGAGTCTCTTCGGGCGCGGGCGGTACCTTCTTTTCCACGGCAACGGCTTTGACTTTGTGCTGTTCGAGGCTGGATTCCAATTCAACGATATTCTTGCGATGACGTGAATTGGCGAGACTGCTTTTGATGCGCCCAGGCATCATCACCAGCACGCCGATGAGGAGACCGACGCCGAGGCCGATCAACACAAACAGGGCCAGTGAGCTTCCCACTTTGTAGCCAAAAAAGTTGGCAGTGACCAGGATGGGGTTTTGCAGGGCAAAGACGGCGGCGAAGATAGCCAGAACCAACGCGAAGATTAGGGTGATTACCATGATTTTCTCCTTTGGGTGAGGGCTTACACTTCTATTTTACGCCGATTGCGCTTCGGATGGAATTGGCAGCGGGATCACAAATCCTTTGGCGCGGAATCTCTCCACATACTCGCGCACCATCCAATAATCCAGTCCGACTTGCTCGGCAATATCGAAGACCGAGTGTCCGCCTTCGAAGCGCATCATGATCTTTTCGATGGCGCGGTTGAGGGCCCAGTTTTCGCGCCAATCCACCCATAAACCGTGACCGCTCAGGAAGACTGGGCCGCGGAAGGTGCGGCGCGGGATGTAGTTGCTGGCATAAATGCGGACGATCTCCTCAGCTGCCTCCGCCGCGCCGACCAGCATGTCTTCATGCATGATATCGAGATTGTCATCGGTGGTATGGTATTCGTCGTAAGGCCAGCGATTGAGCGAGATGCAAGGTACATTGACGCCCGGCCCGTTGATGACGCGCTCGTCGTTGGCGGGCGCGGCTGCGAACTCGCGCTCGTCATGCTCGCCGCGTTGAGCCAGCACAAATTTTGTGACCCGGTCGAGCAGGTGCGTATGCTGGCGCGTGTGATGGAAAGCCAGCTTATTCTTGTTCCCGGTCATCTCGAGGAAGATCCCGCCGCGCAGATTTGGGATGAGCATTTCGTTATGGGCCAGGTACGCGATCGTGCCGATGGTCTCAGGCCCGAACCAGAAGCGCACGCTCATCGAACCTGCCGGTAGAGGCTGTTCAGTCAGACGGCGCGCCAGCTCGATGGCGGTGACCACGCCGGCACCGTCGTCGTTGGCTTGCATGGGATGGCAGGTATGCGCCTGCACGATCATCTCCCCCGCCTCGGGGTTGGGTCCGCCTTCCGGATGGACCAGTGCAGTCGCCACGCGGAAACCCCGCGCGGGGTCGGTGATAAATTCCGACTTGATGACCGCGCGATATTTTTTATCGCGCGGAAGTTTATCGAATTCATTCTTCGGCAGGCAGAAACCCCAGTCGCGTTCGTAGTACTTGAAAACCCACGGCACGCTATGCGGACGTTTCTCGTTGAAATAGAGATGCGGCTCCAACTCATCCCAACTGAGGGTCTTATCGATCGGCAGCGAGTACGAGACGATGTGCAGCGGGTTGTCCTTGAAATCCACGATCCGCTTGCCACCCTCGAGCTCCAGATACGCTTCGTGGACGACATAGCGCTCGGGTACTTTCCACGTCCAGACCGGTTTTAACGGCGCGTAAGTCTCGAGCGTGTAGTTCGAAGAGTCGGGCATATAGGAGCCGACGATCTGCAAAGTCTTGTCCTGATCGTCCGAAACCAGAGTGCGGTGCAGAGGGAAGAATTCGGCCAGGATGGATTTGAGGGAGCTATATGGTTTCATGCAGATCCCCACTCAGACAAAGAAAACATAAATATTAATATGCGATTTCTCCGCGTTCTCTGCGACTCTACGTTTTGTTTTTTTCGGATGAATAAATGTTTTTTCATGATTTTTCACCGCTGAGACGCGGAGATCGCAGAGAGGGTTATTTCTTCTCAATCTTATACAGCAAATGCGGAGCGCGGCGCATCTCGCGAGCCGTGAACTCATAGACTTCATTCGCCTTCATCAACTTCACATCCGCTTCGCCGATCCTGCGAACCTGGATGACGCCTTCCTTTTCCATCAACTCGCCCATCGGGTCCACTTCGGTGATGACGCCCATGTCCGTGTTGCGTACCAGCATCTCAAAGGTATCCGTACGCGTCGTGCCATCCCAATCCGTCACTTCGCCGCTGAACTGTTTCAGGAAGCGATAGTCCACGCCTTCCATTTGCTCCACGTGGTGAAAAAAGGTCATGCTGTTGGTATAGGACAGGCCGATGACCATGATCTTGCCATCCAGATCGCGCAACTTGCCAAAGACCGAATCGCGCTCGTAACTGCTCTTATAGCGCAGGCTGCCCAGCATGTCAGCATGTTTACCGAGAACGGCGAACGAGTAGATCGGATGAAAGACGCGTTTGGCGCGCGGGTCCTTGCGGACGATTTCGGTCAGCACGCCCATCTGTGAACGCGTCGTACGCACATCCCAGGGCTGGCCTTTGTTGAAGTTAAAGTTGAAGGTCGGCATGATCAGAGTACCGTCCGGGCCGAGCGCGGCTTCCAACGCGGCGGCAACCGTCTCCGGACCCCCATCCACAGGCCCAAGAGATCGATAGGAGCTGTGCACCAGCAGGGTATCGCCGGCCGCCAGGCCCAGATCACGAAAGCCAGAAACGAGGTTGTCAAGCGTCAGCATGTAGTTTCCATTTTATTATGATACCGGTGGTCGAGTAGTGGCGCGAAAGGCGCCACTACTCGACCACCGATTTGCGACTACATATACAACCCACCATTGACATTGATCGCCTGTCCGGTGATATAGCCGGAATCTGGCGAAGCCAGGAAGGCCACCGCGCGGGCGATCTCTTCGGGTTGACCCAACCGCTGTACCGGCACTTTTCTCACGATCCCATCCAGGATGTCCTGCGGGATCGAACGCACCATTTCCGTATTGATGAAGCCGGGACAGATGGCGTTGACTGTGATGCCGTTACGCGCCCCCTCCTGCGCCAGCGATTTGGTGAAGCCCAGCAAGCCAGCCTTGGAGGCTGAATAATTCGCCTGTCCGAAACCACCGGCCTGCCCGATGATCGAGCTGATGCTGATGATACGTCCGTAGTTTTGAGCTTTCATTTGATCCCAAACGGCTTTACTGCAATTGAAGGCGCCGGTCAGATTGGTATTCAACACTTCCTGCCATTGCTCGGGCGTCAGCCTGGCGATGGTTTTATCGCGGTTGATCCCGGCGCAGTTGACCAGCACATCGATCCGTCCGTGCGCTTTGATGAAGGCTGCCAGCATCTCCTGAATGGCGGCATAATCGGCTACATCGGTGGAATGTTTTTCAGCCTGCACTCCCAGAGCCTGCGCTTCTCTCAAGACTTCATC
>CAYUUJ010000186.1:0-5337 GCA_964447845.1 uncultured Anaerolineaceae bacterium | reverse complement strand
GGACGACCAGCCGCTGAGGCGACATCAGGCTGACACGCACGCTATCTATCACCACTTCTATCATATCTGACATGGGGAACTCCAGGCATCTATTTTAGCATAAACGCCGAGAGCCAACCCTCGCACGGGTCTTCAGGCATGACAATCTTAGTCGAAGCTAATAATAAATATGATGATTTGCGGGTTAGATTGCAAGATGCAGTAAATGCGGCTATAATCTGGCCTACTCAATTCGGGGCGTGGCGCAGTCCGGCTAGCGTGCTTGCATGGGGTGCAAGAGGTCGGAGGTTCAAATCCTCTCGCCCCGACTGTTTGAAAGTACCGTCGTGCCTCTTACACGGCGGTACTGTTTTTAAAAGGAACGACCATGAATCCATTGAAGGGGAAGCAATTGAATGAGGTAATGTGCCTGTTAAATGGTGCGGCATTGTGGAGGGCGTTCCTGGCGAGAGGATTATGTGTCTTCGTGATCAGCCTCTCCTTTGCCTGCTCGCCGAATACACAATCAACTCCCACTCTTGATTACGTTGCATACCGGTCAACTGCGTTGGTGAATGCCATGACCCTTGTGGCCATGACCCAGCTGGCGCTGCCAACCTCGACGGTTATTCCGAGTACCACTCCAGAACCAAGCTCGCCTGCTGACAATTCAATTTGGGCCGGCTATTATCCGGCGACAGATAAAAGCGTCGGTTGCCCCGATTTTTCGGTTAGGGAAACCGATGTAGTTATCGAACGCGGTAATATTCTTCGCTTGACTGCTGACCCGAAGGTGGGAGGCGTTTATCTTGGTGCGATCGCAGCCAAAAAGCAGGAATTTACAAACAACAGCGCTTATGTGCTTACGGGGCAATTCCGAAAACCTCATGGAAATCCCGAGCATATCGCTGTAAATCTTCAATATGTGGATGAGAACTACAACGAATACTATGCCGAATTAATTTGGGGGCTAAATCCTTACAGCCCGCTCTACGGTTGGGTCTGGACCAGGAACAATCTTGACGAGCAGATCCTGCTGGCGCATATCGGCGATGACACAAACTGGCATCGGTTTGGCTTGGTTGTTTACCATGGACAGGTCCACGAAATAAAAACCATCGTGATCGATCACAACGAATTCACCGTCGATCTTCCGATGGGGAATTTCGAACAGAATTACAACAATTATTTCGCTGTCCTGTTGGAAGTCCAGAATATGTACACAAATTGTGACCCACAAATCGCGACCACCGGATCCTCTGAATGGCGCGAGATTACCCTTCAAACCTGCGAAATTAGCGAATGTGTCTTTCTGGTTCGGCCGGCAGGGAGCCCGGTTCCCTGACATTGAGAACTGCGAATCTTATGCTGGACGGGGATGGGTTGTTTATATTTTCCAGTTTGACTGTACGGGAAAAAATTCAAGACGCAGTATAATTTTTCAAGATGGCACCTTTCTTCCAAAGAATCGTTTTTTCGATCAAACAATTCTTCACGATCCCAAATACATCCGGCCGCTGGTTCTGGGATTCGATCTTGTTCCCATTCCTTGTCACGCGCTCGATCTGGGAACTGGTGGCTTATTTTGCATACGGCAATTACGTTTCCAACCCCAGTTATCCGCGCTATATCGAACAGGGTTATTTTCTCACCCGCATCTTTCCACTGGATATATTCGCCCGTTGGGACTCAAGTTGGTACTTATCGATAATCCGCGATGGATACCAACCTTCCGCGGATCTGACCCAGTCCTACAGCAACCTGGCATTCTTCCCGCTCTACCCGTATCTGGTGAAAAGCCTGGGGTGGTTTGGCCTGGATCTGCCGAATGCCTATTACATCCTGGTCGGGGTCCTGCTTTCCAATCTGCTGTTCATTGCAGCGCTGGCCTTGCTCTACCGTCTCATCATCCTTGAATTGGGGCTGGCCGAAGACTCCGCCAAACGCACGCTGGGCTTGATCTTCGTTTTCCCCGCCAGTTTTTATTTCGCAAGTTTTTATACCGAAAGCCTGTTCCTGTTCCTGGCAGTGGCTGGGTTTACATTCGCCCTGCGGGAGAAGTGGCTGCAGGCGGGCGTGATCGCCGCGCTGGCCGCCCTTACGCGTTCGCAGGGCGTCGCGCTTCTGGCAGCGCTCCTCTGGCTGTATATGGAGAAGCGCGGATGGCGCTGGCGCGAAATCAGGCCATCCGTACTCTGGTTCGCGCTGGCTCCACTGGCATTGTTGGCGCACTTTTTTCATCTGTATCTGAAGTCCGGCAGGGTCTTTGCTCTCTTCGAAGCCATGTCCGCCTGGGGACGGATCAGTGAATACAATCTGGGCGATCCCTTCCGCAATTTGATCAACCCATGGCTGGATGTATTCAAGATCGACCTGGTCTTTGCCCTGCTCTTTCTGGCCTGCAGTGTTTATATTTTATTCAAGTGGCCGAACAAAGCCTATGGAATCTTCGCGTTGTTGATGTGCTTCCTGCCGCTGTCGACGGGGCTGCTCGTATCGGTTTCACGCTACATGGCCATTATATTTCCGGTCTTTATCCTGCTGGGCGAAAAAGTGAAGGACCGCAATGCTTATGATGCCATCCGGGCTGTCTGGTTCGCCTTGCAGATCATTTACTTCGCCGGCTGGGTGAATTATTACTGGATCGCATAACGGGTTCCGAGGCATGTCCAAAAACATAGGTTTCTCACCACCAAGACACGAAGTCTCCAAGTCACCAAGATAAATTTTTTTTGTGACTTAGTGACTTAGTGGCTTAGTGACTTAGTGGCGAAATTCGATAGATTGCAAAGGACTTTTTGCATAAGAAGATGGTTTACTTGCAAATCCCTTTTGCTTCGGGTATGCTTGTGCGCGGGAGTGGTTAGGTTCCGGTGGGCCTCCTGGTCTTCAAAACCTGTGGCGGGTCGCGATGCGGGCCGCGGTGGGTTCGACTCCCATCCACTCTCGCCTCTTTTCGACCATGGACATGTGACCATTGACCCTTCCCTACCCGCTCTTGTCTATGGTCCATCGTCCATGCTCCACTTTCTAATCGCAGGTGCTGAATGACTTTACCCGAGACTGCCATCCTGACCTCCCTGGTCGAACGGGTTTTTCGCATTGAAGATGTTACTTCCGGCGATCCGCACAAGGGAGTGATCGCACGCTATCGCGGCCGGTTATTGAATGAAGATACGGCTGCCGCGTACGATCAACTGGCAGATTCGCTTAATCCATACAATATTACGCCGCTCTTTCGAAGTGAGCCAGGCGGGCGGCAGGTGATCCTGTTAACGCCGCGCGCTCCAAATCCAAAACCTGCGCGTGTCTCTATCAATATCATTTTGTTCGTCCTGACGGTCTTCAGCGTCATGCTGGCCGGCATACAGCCGGAGACCCAGCCGCCGGATGGGCAAGGTCAGCTGCTCTTTATATTGCAAAACATCTTCACCGGTTGGCCGTTCGCCGTCAGCCTGCTCTCGATCCTGCTGGCGCACGAGTTCGGACATTACCTGATGAGCCGTTATCATAAGACGGCGGCTACGTTGCCTTATTTCATCCCGTTGCCTTTCAGCCCTCTGGGGACAATGGGTGCAGCCATCCTCATGCAGCAGACGCCTAAAAATAAACGTATCCTTTTCGATATCGGTGTGGCTGGACCGCTGGCGGGTGTGGTCGTGGCGATCCCGGTGCTTTTCATCGGATTGATGATGTCATCGCTGGACGTGATCCAGCGGACTCCCGGTATTTATCTGGAAGGCAACTCCCTGTTTTATTTGTTCGCCAAATATCTTGTCTTTGGCCAGCTCCTGCCTGCGCCGGTCACCACGGACGGACTGCCGCTATGGTTGTACTGGTTGCGTTACTTCTTTACGGGGAGCCCAATGCCATTCGGCGGCACGGATGTGTTCATTCATCCGGTGGCGTTCGCGGGCTGGGCCGGGCTGTTGGTCACGGCATTAAACCTTCTACCAGCGGGCACGCTGGATGGTGGGCATCTCGTATATGCCTTATTCGGAGAAAAGGCCAGCAAGGCTTTCCCGGTATTGATGGTCATGCTCGTTGGATTGGGTTTCTTTTGGAACGGGTGGTGGCTGTGGGCAGCGATCCTGCTTTGGTTGGGCCGCGTCCATGCGCAGCCGCTGGACCAGATCACGCCGCTCGATCCGGCGCGTCGCGCCGTGGCGATCTTGACGCTCGTGCTGTTCTTGCTGGTCTTCAGCCCGGTTCCCTTTGTGGTGTTTTAGCGAATGAATTTTTTTCGTTCCGGGCTATCGTTGTTCTTTGCGCTGGCCTTTTTTCTCGCCGCCTGTACTCCTGGAACGAAGCAGCCGGCCACTGCCTCCACCGCCTCCACCGCGCCGGCGAAGACCAAAACTCCAAGACCCGCGTCAACCGTCGAAGCGGCCAGCAGCCTGGGGGTCGGGGAAGATGCGCTGCGCGATCTCGAGATCGAAGTCTGGCATCCATGGTTTGCCGGGGTCGAGGCCAGTCTGTTCGAGTCACAAGTCCAAAAGTTCAACCAGGAGAATCAGTGGGGCATCGAGGTCACACTGGTCGGTCAGATCAGCTATAGCTATCTGTACGAAAATGTGACCACTTCCCTGCCCACGCCGCGCCGGCCCGATCTGGTGATCGCCCTGCCGGAACACGCGCGCGGCTGGGATCAGGATGAGTATGTGGTCGATCTGACTCCCTACCTGACCGATCCGTTGTATGGATGGAGCGACGATCAGGTGAACGATTTCCCGGACGCGTTTTGGATCCAGGATTCGGCCGGGACCGCCCGGCTGGGTCTGCCGGCCCAACGCACGGCGCGCTTCATGTTGTGGAACAAGACCTGGGCGGACGAACTTGGTTTCGACTCGCCGCCCGATATCCCCGAAGATTTTCAATTGCAAGCCTGCCGCGCCCATCAGTCGATGCTGGCTGACACCACGCCCGATAACGATGGAGTAGGCGGCTGGCTGATCGATACCGACGCGATGACCGCACTGTCCTGGTTGCTGGCCTTTGAAGGCGGTGTGTTGGAAGGTGATGATTACCGCTTCCTGACCCCCAAAAATATCGCCGCCTTCGGATTTGTGAAAACTCTTCAACAAGAGGGATGTGCCTGGCAGGCATCGGGTGGCGGCGATCCCATGCAAGCCTTCGCGACACGTGAGGCGTTGTTTGCCACGGCCAGCCTGGAACAATTTAGCGATCAAGCGCGCGCCTTTGCCGCGGCGAACAATACCGATGAATGGGTCCCCCTTGCGTTTCCCGGTGACGAACATGACGCCCTGGTTGTTTATGGTTCATCGTATGTGATGCTCGACTCCAGCGATGAGCAACAACTTGCCAGCTGGCTCTTCATGCGCTGGATGTTGGAACCCG
>CAYUUJ010000185.1:0-5362 GCA_964447845.1 uncultured Anaerolineaceae bacterium | reverse complement strand
ATTGCTGAACAACCAGGAAGCCATGATGAATTCCTCATTCCTGGAACTGTTCCGGGAGGATGGAGGGAATTATTACACCAACATGTGCCAGATCGCAGGCGGGGGGGACCATTTGCCGCATTCATTCCTGCCCGTCTTGGGATCGCGCATCCGTTACGGTGCAAAGATGATCGCAATTGACCAGACCCAGGATGAGGTCATCATTCACTATCAAACGCCGGCCGGCCGTTCCCAGGTCAGGGGGGATTACGCGATCATCACGGTACCGTTCCCTGTATTAAGGCATGTTGAAGTGTTGAAGCCGTTTACGCGTGCCAAGCAACGCGCCATCCGCCAGCTGCATTACGATGCATCCGCCAAGATCTTCTTTCAAACCCGCAGCCGCTTCTGGGAAACGGATGACGGCATCCTTGGCGGCGGGACGATCACTGACCTTCCGATCCGTAATCTTTACTATACCGATTACGGCAAGGAAACCGGCCGTGGTATTTTGCTGGCGAGTTATACCTGGTCGGAAGATGCTCAACGCTGGGGGTCATTACCTCCGCACGAGCGCATCGCCCAGGCTTTGGAAAATGTGGCGGCCATCCATCCGCAGATCCTGGACGAGTTCGAAGTCGGCGCCTCCCACATGTGGCACGATGACGAATTTGCCGGCGGCGCGTTTGCGCTGTTCGACCCAGGTCAGCAGACCCTGCTGCATAATGAGATCATTAAACCTGAAGGCCGCATTCATTTTGCCGGCGAGCATGCCTCACTTTACCATGCCTGGATCCAGGGTGCGTTCGAGTCCGGATTGCGGGCAGCCATCGATATTCATCAAGCGCCATAAAAAATCTGACCGGTCCAAAAGGCCGGTCAGATTTTTTATGTCAAACAAGGGATAAAGAAGACCCCGCGGATGCCGTGTGTTGCAGAGTTTTGAACCTGCCTAAGGCAGGTGGGCCCCCACCCAGAAACGCCGCCTTGGCTCAGGCCTATCGCGTTATTTCTGTGGAAATAAGGGCCCATTTGAATGATGTTGGTTCAAAACGTGGAAGCAACATCGCGTACATCGCAGGGCTCGGTCCTTATACCATAATCGAGGGTGCAATGATAGAGAAAGATTAAGATTGATTTATTGCAGGATATATGCTACTCCCTGCACGACATCAAAAACAGGAGAACAGCCATGGCAACGGTACCGGGAATAGATGTTTCTTATTGGAATGCAGGGATCGACTGGCCGAAAGTGCGCGCCACGGGACAACGATTCGTGTTCGTCAAAGCGACGGAAGGCGAGACCTATACCGATCCGACCTTCGCCGACAACTGGTCCGGTGCAAAAACGGCCGGCCTGCTGCGGGCTGCGTATTGTTTCTTTCATCCCAAGCTGGATCCGAAAAAACAAGCGACGAGATTTATCAATACGGTCAAGGCTACGAATGATAATGCGGAACTTCCGCATGTCTTGGACCTGGAAGCCGATGACGGTCAGCCGAAAGCCAAGATCATTTCAACGGCCAGGATCTGGTTGGATTCGGTCGAGAAGGCCTTCGGAAAGAAACCGATCATTTATTCGGGCTTTTATTTCCTGCAGGATCATTTTTCAGAAGCCGGTGGTGGCCCACCAGCCTGGTCCAAGGATTATGCGCTCTGGATGCCGCAATATCCAAATCAATATTCACCGGGTATGAACCCCTCCCTGCCGCGCGGTTGGTTCAAATGGACCTTCTGGCAATATTCCGATAAAGGTCTTGTCAATGGCGTAAATGCCAATGTGGATCTGAACCTGTTCAACGGCACATTGGAGGAACTGTATAAATTCGCCGGCGCTGTAATTCCGGACCAAAAGCCGAAAACGCATATTGTTAAGGCGGGCGACTCCTTCGAGTCGATCGCCAATCAGTATGGCGTGACCCCGCGCGAGTTGGTGTCTGCAAATCCGCAGTTGCTCAAAGCCGGGGACAAGTTAACGGTACCGGTCGGAGTGGCGATCCCGCAGGAAGGCGGGGATAGCCCCGGGTCCGCGGGAGGCGGTTCCACATCCACCGGACAAACCTACAAGGTAAAAGCTGGGGATTCGCTCACAGTGATCGCAGTTAAATTTGGCACGACGGTGCCGGCGATCGCCTCGCTGAATAACATTACAAATATCAATAATATATCGGTGGGACAGGTGTTGAAAATACCGTAAACTGTTGGGGCGACCCATTGGGTCGCCCCAACGTTAATTACGGATACACCCGTTTGATCGTGCGTGGGAATGGGATCGCTTCCCGGATGTGCTCGATACCGCACAGCCATGCGACGACGCGTTCGACGCCCATCCCAAAGCCGGAATGCGTGACCGACCCGTACTTGCGTAATTCCAGATACCATTTGAAAGCTGATTCAGGCAGGTCGTGGTCTTGAATGCGTTTTAACAGCTGGTCGTGATCGCCGATTCGTTCGGACCCTCCGCAGATCTCGCCATAGCCTTCCGGCGCCAGCAGATCGACGCTCTTGCACACTTCCGGCCGACCCGGCCACGGCTCCATATAGAAAGCCTTCACCGCAGTGGGATACCCATAAACGAATACAGGCTGGTCGAATTGAGAGGTGAGGGCGGTCTCATGCGGCGCACCGAAATCATTTCCCCAATCGAATTTTAGTAGTTCCTTCTTTTCCGGGTCGGTTTCTATTTCGCGTAGTTCAACCAGCATCTTCACAGCATCGTCATACGAAATGCGGGTGAATGGACCTTTGATCATTTCAAGTTTCGATAGATCCCGCTCCAGAGCTTTTAACTCGGGACCGCAATCGCGCAACACACGCTGGACGATGTGTGTAATCATCTGTTCTTCGATCTCCATCAGGCCATCCAGATCACAGAAAGCGATTTCGGGTTCAAGCATCCAGAATTCCGTTAGGTGACGACGGGTCTTGGACTTTTCGGCGCGGAAGGTCGGCCCAAAGCAATAGACCTTGCCAAACGCAAATATATTGGCTTCGTTGTAGAGCTGACCGGTCTGAGCCAGATAAGCTTTGCCTTCGTCGAAATACTCTGTCTCAAATAATGTAGTCGTGCCTTCGGCTGCCGCAGGTGTCAGGATGGGTGTGCTCATCTCGACAAATCCGTTCGTATCCAGCCACTCACGTGTAGCGGCCATGACCCTGGCGCGCACACGCAGGATCGCCCACTGACTCGGCATGCGGAGCCAAAGATGCCGATGATCGAGGGCGAAGTCCGCGCCATGGTCTTTGAGTGCCATGGGGTAATCGGGGTCCGCGACTTGTACGACCTGCAGGCCCTTGATCCCGACTTCGAATCCGCCCGGGATGCCGGGAGCCCGCTTATCTTCACGCACCGCACCCGTGATCGTCACGGCGGATTCCTGAGGCAGGTGTAAGATCTGATCAAAAAGCGCCTCATCCAGGTCGCCTTTGAATGCGACGCACTGCACGAAACCAGACCCGTCCCGCACGAGCAGAAAGCATAATTTGCCTTTATCTGTACGGTTGTAGACCCAGCCGCGCAGGGTTACTTCTTTACCGATAAATCCGGCGATCTGTGAAACATGGATGAGTTCAGCCATAAGGGTTCCTCTGTTGAGTATTATATTAGAAACCAGCTATTTTGTTGTTACTGTACTGGATTGACTTGTTTGGCTGAACAAACTTTTTTGAACCGCGAAGACGCGAAGAGCGCAAAGTTTAATTCTTTTTCTTAGCGGCCTTCGCGTCTTCGCGGTTAATATTGCTGGTCTAATCGGTCAATTTATCTGTTGGAAGTCTTACTGAAATTCTAGGTACCCTTCTTGGCCGCTGCCAGTGCCTTGGTCAACAATTCGCGCGTGACTTGCGGATCCGCTTTCCCCTGCGTAGCGCGGGCGATCTGTCCCATCAGCCATTGGAAGATCGTTTCCTTGCCCGCAAAATACTGAGCGATCTCTTTAGGATTATCGTTCAGGATCTTTGCTATGACTTCCTCCAGATATTTTTCGTCCGAGATCTGGTCCAGGCCTTTTTCCTTAACGATCTCTCCTGGTGCTCGCTTGGTTTCAAACATTTCGCCGAGCACGGCTTTTCCAGTGTTGGCATTGATCTTTTTTTCCGTGACCAGATCAACCAGTTGTGCCAGATGCTCGGATGGAATCGGAATGGCATCCACGTCTATCGCCAATTCGCTCAGATAGCGGAGCAACTCTCCGGCCACCCAATTTTTTACGACCTTTGCGGGGCTTTTTGAATGGGTCACCACTTTTTCAAAATAATCTGCCAAAGCCCTCTCAACGGCGAGTAAGCCGGCCTCCGCGGGTTTCAAGCCATACTCACGGACGAATCGTTCGATCTTCGCGTCGGGTAACTCGGGAAGTCCTTTCCGGATGGACTCACTCCTTGCGCGTTCGATATTCACCGGAGGCAGATCCGGCTCCGGGAAATAACGATAATCGTGTGCGTGTTCTTTGCTTCTCTGTGACAGGGTCACCCCGCGGGCGTCGTCCCAGCCCAGCGTCTCCAGGACGACCTTGCCGCTGGACTCGTAGACTTTGATCTGTCGTTCGATCTCATATGCAGAAGCGCGCGTGAGTGCGCGGAAACTGTTTAGATTCTTGATCTCTGTGCGAGTGCGGAATTCATCGCTCCCGACCGGGCGCACGGAGACATTGGCCTCGAAACGCAATACGCCCTTCTCCATGTCTCCCGAGTTGACGCCCAGATAGCGCAGGATGGCACGTATTTTTGTGGCATAAGCCAGCGCGGCTTCCACGGAGCGCATATCCGGCTCGGAGACGATTTCCAGCAACGGCACGCCGGCGCGGTTGAAGTCAATCAACGTATGTTTGCCCTGGTGGAACGATTTGGCCGTGTCCTCTTCGAGATGCGCGCGGCGGACACGGATCCGTTTCGGTTCACCCTCGGTCTGTTCGTGTGTGTCCAACCATCCGTCGGATGCAACCGGCAGTTCATATTGCGAGATCTGATAGCCTTTGGGCAGGTCGGGATAATAATAATTTTTGCGGGCGAAGGTGTTTCGTTCATTGATCGAACAATTAAGTGCCAGGCCGACGAGAACCGCCTGTTCGATCGCTTTTTTGTTGACGGTCGGCAACGCGCCCGGCAAGCCCGTACAGATCGGACAGATCAAGGTGTTCGGCTCGGATGCGGACGAGTAATCCGCCGAACAGCTGCAGAACATTTTCGAGTTCGTCAGCAGCTCGGCATGCACTTCCAGCCCGATCACCGTTTCGTATCCGGTCTGGCTCATTTTGGCTGTAATCCTTTCGGCGCCAACTTGTGCCACTCCGTTATCGATTGGTACGCATGGCCGATCTGCAAGAGCGCCTCTTCGCCCAGATGCGGTCCGATCAGTTGCATGCCGACCGGCATCCCATTGGAG
>CAYUUJ010000184.1:0-5368 GCA_964447845.1 uncultured Anaerolineaceae bacterium | reverse complement strand
TGAGATTGCCACGCTCCCCCCGCTGAGCTTACGCTCAGCGTCAGGTCGCTCGCAATGACATCCACCAATCCTCCGAAGCGTTCCAGGCTTCGGAGGGTTTATTTTACATGTGGCTTCGCTATCGAGGCTAATGCATGGAGAAAACATGATCGTTATTTCAGACATGATGGGCACATTGACCACGGGTTCGCCGGTGGTCGGACTGGTGGATTGGGTGCGGCACAATCAGAGCAAACTCCAGGCTCGTTTGTATATCGCGTCCATCACGCCCGCCTATCTGCTTGCCAAAGCCGGGCTGATCGACTGGCAGGCATGGGGACAAGATCTGATGGTCAAGAGTTTATCCATGGTGAAGGAGGCCACGCCTGAGAAGATGAAACTGGTCGGAGAGTGGGCAGTGGAGCACGACCTGTGGAGGAAGCGCCGCGCGGACGTTGTCAGCCACCTGATCGAGCACAAGCAAAATGGGGCGCAGGTGTATATTGCCAGCAGTGTCATCGAACCGCTGATCGAGCCCTTCGCGCAACGCATCGGCGCGCAGACCATCGGCACGCCGGTTGAATACAAGGAAGGGCGTGTACGCGTGGCCGGCGATCTGGTGGCGCAGGAGCGCAAGATCGAGCAGGTCTTAAGCAGGGTGGGTGTGGCGCGCGTCGATGTCGCGTATGGCGACACCTGGATGGATATCCCTTTGCTGGAACACGCCGAGCATCCCGTGGCGGTCTATCCGGATCAGAAGTTGAAATCCGTGGCGCTGGAGCGCGGCTGGGAAGTGTTTGGCGAGCGTTAATTGATGGCACGCGGATCACGCGGATGAAACAGATTTGTACGGATTGTTAAAAAGATCCGTGAAAATCCGTTCGATCCGCCGAAGGATCCGCGTGCAGTCCTACTCATATTCTCCGCGTGCTGTTCTTATTAAAAGGAGACAATTTTATGACAACTGAAACTTTTGAAACCGATGTCATCCCCACTTCCGCCGGAGACCTGGCGATCACATTCATCGGTCACGCCAGCCTGATGATGACCTTCAAGGGACAGTTCATTCACATTGATCCTTTCAGCCAGTTAGCGGATTATGCGACACTTCCCAAAGCTGATATTCTGTTCCTGACGCACGAACACGGCGATCACATGGACAAGGATGCATTGATCCACGTGCGCACCGATAAAACAATAACGGTGATGAACGAGAATTGCGCCAAAGAGCTTGAAGGCGGCATCCTGATGCGCAATGGGGATAAACAGGCCGTGGATGGGATCCAGGTTGAGGTTGTACCGGCCTATAACATCCAGCACAAACGCCCGGATGGCGGCGTCTTCCATCCAAAGGGAGCCGGGAATGGGTATATCCTGGGCTTTGGAGATACGCAGGTCTATATCGCCGGGGATACCGAGAATACGCCGGAGATGAAGGCATTGAAAAATATCACCGTCGCTTTTCTGCCGATGAATCTGCCGTATACAATGACGCCTGAAATGGTGGCAGACGCAGCGCGCGCTTTCCGTCCGCGCATCTTGTATCCCTATCATTTCGGTGAGACGGATACATCCGAGATCGTGGAATTGCTGAAAGAGGGAGATATCGAAGTGCGTTTGCGGAAACTGGCATGAAGCGATAGAGAATGACGGGCGGATGACGCGGATGAAACGGATTGACGCGGAAATTCTAAAAAAATCCGCGTAAATCCATCCGATCCGCGTCATCCGCGTGCAGCTTTTCGTGCCCTCATTATTTTCCTGAATTGAAAGGAAGGAGTCAGCAACCCATGCAAGCATTCATCGAGGAATACTTGAAAATTTTACAAACCTGTCACGACGACATTCTGAAGACCATCGCAGGACTCCCGCCGGCCGCGCTGGATTGGATCCCGGGGCCGGAGACGAATTCGATCAACGTCCTGATATTTCACGTCACGGGCTCGGAACGCTACTGGATCGGGGACGTGGCGATGCAGGAATCATCCAATCGCGACCGGGAGGCTGAATTCAAGGTCCGCGATTTGGGTGTGGAAGTATTGAAGAAGCGATTGGACGACAGCCTGGCGTATGCGCGCACAGCTTTGGACAGGTTGACTTTTGAAGACCTGGAGAAGCCTCGCGCCACACACGGCGCCCGGGGAGAGCGTACTGTAACGGTGGCGTATGCTCTGCTCCACACGATAGATCATGCCGCACAGCATTTGGGGCATATCCAGATCACCAGCCAATTGTGGAAACAAGCGAACAGCTAGTACACAGGGCGGACACCGCGCGCCTTCCATCCGTTGGTCCCGTGTCCCTGTCACTTTGGTGAGACCGATGCATCCGCGATCCTGGAATTGTTAAAAGGGGAGGAGATCAGGTGCTTTTTCGTAAACCGGGCAGGCTTAATCAAGAGCTGCACACGGATAACGCGGATTCGTGCGTATTTTTCAAAAGACCCGCCGAAGGATCCGTCTGATCCGCGTAATCCGTGTGCGGTTTTTTTGTGTGGGTCAGCAGTTAAACTTTTTCCCGCTTGAACTGCGTTTCGTAAAGTTGAGCATACAGCCCATTAATCGCGATCAGCTCGCTGTGGGTTCCCTGTTCGACGATCCTGCCCCTGTCCATCACTAAAATCAGATCCGCCGCCAGGATCGTGCTCAGGCGGTGTGCGATGACGATGCTGGTACGCCCGGCCATGACGCGCTTCAAGGCTTCCTGGATCAGGGCTTCGGATTCACTGTCCAGGGAACTGGTGGCCTCGTCGAGCACCAGGATGCGCGGGTCTTTCAGGATCACGCGCGCCAGCGCGATGCGCTGTTTCTCGCCGCCGCTCAAACGGTAGCCGCGCTCGCCCACGATCGTGTCATATCCGTCGGGCAGGTCCGCGATGAAGTTATGGATGTTGGCCGCCCGCGCCGCGGCTTCCACCTCCCCCTGGGTCGCATTCGGGTTCGCATACAACAGGTTGGTGAGGATGGTGTCGTGGAAGAGATAGGTTTCCTGCGTCACCATGCCGATCGCGGCGGCCAGCGAGTCAAGCGTCACGTCGCGCAGATCGTGGCCGTCGATGCGGATCACGCCCTCGGTCGGGTCGTACAAGCGCGGGATCAGGTATGTCAGGGTGGTCTTGCCGGCGCCGGAGGGACCCACCAGCGCGATCAACTGTCCCGGCGCGGACTTGAACGTGATGTCCTCCAAAGCGATCTCGCGCGCCTGCGAGGTGAAGCCAGTCCCGGGGGCGGCCGGAGCGGTCATGTCGTCTTGACCATCGACCATTGACATTCGACCATTCCCACTGCTTGCCTTGGTCTGTTGTCCATCGTCCTCGGTCGGTTTCACCGTCAACGACAGTACCGCGCCCACGTCTTCCATCCGTCCATAGCGCTTGACGTCTTTGAGCAGCATGTCCGCGTCAATTCTGTAATTGAAGGTGACGTGATCGAATTCGAGTTCGCCCTGTACGACTTGCAGCGCCAGGGCATCTTCCTTTTCAGGAATGTCACGCGGCAGGTCGATGACCTCGAAGACGCGTTCGAATGAGACCATGCTGGTGCTGAATTCCACCGGCGCGCCGGCGAGGCCCTGCAGTGCGCTGTAGATCTGACCGAGATATGCACCGAAGGCCACGATGGTGCCGATCGTGAAGGTGCCCTGAATGACGTACCAGCCGCCCATTCCGTAGACCAGGGCGGTGCCGATGGCGCCCACCAGGCCCAGCATCATGAAGAACGACGAACCGACCACCGCGCGGCGCACACCGATATCGCGCACGCCGGCCGCGCGCTCTCGGAAACGGGCTTCTTCCTCCCTGGTGCGCCCGAATAATTTCACCAGCAGTGCCCCGCCGATGTTGAGCGTCTCGTTCATGTGAGCGTTCATCTGCGCGTTGAGATCCATGGAGCGGCGGGCGATCTCTCGCAAAGTCATTCCCAGACGTCTGGCGGCCACGATCAGTAAAGGCAGGACGACCAGGCTGACCAACGTCAACCGCCATTCGAGGGCCAGCATCACAATCAGGATCGCAATTGCTTCGATCAGGTTGGTAATGATGTTGACGATGGTGTTGCTGATGGCGTTCTGCGCGCCGATCACGTCGTTGTTCAAGCGGCTCATCAACTCGCCGACCTTTGTATTGGTGAAGAAACGAAGCGACATGCGCTGTAAATGGCTGAAGAGCGCCACGCGCAGATCGTAGATCACACCTTCGCCGACCGTGACGTTGAACCGCCGCTGGACCACAGAGATGAACCCGTTGAGGATCGGCACGAGCAGCAACGCGCCGGCGAACAATGTCAGCTGCCTTAAGTCTTTGGCGGGCAGCACCACATCGATCAGATGGCGGAAGATCAGAGGGGAGGCCAGGCTGAGCGCCGTGCTTAACAGGATCGTCACCAGCATCCCGCCAATGTGCCACCAGTAGGGACGGGCGTATGCCAATACGCGTAAAAGAAGTTGGCGTGTTACTTTGGGGCGCTCGTCTCCTGAGCGCATGGAATACCAGCCGTACCCGTGCCACATAAATTTAGTCTCCTGGTCTGATAGTCGGGTAGTCTGCTAGTCTAATAGTCAGATAGGTAGGTCGTTTGCTTGTCAAAAGTTGGTCGACTATAAGACTAGAGACTATAAGACATTTCGACTATTCGCGCAACCGGACGAAAGGGGAGGTTAATGAAAGTCTGATGTATGAGAGGGATATAATTCATATCCTCGGAGAGAAAATGCCGAATAAAACACCTGCCATCATTTCCGCCATCACGACCATCCTGCTGCTGCTTGTCTTTGGGCTCGTGTCCGTTATATTCCAGTTGATCGCGCTCAACGGCGTCAGTGAGGATCAGGGAGTCGCAGCTATGAGCAGATCGTTTGCCTGTCAGGGCGTCATTGCGGTCCTGGCGGGGATATCTGCCGGCTGGCTGACCTATATCACGGTCGCAAAGTTCAACTGGAACAAGGTTTTGGGGGTCTTGATCGCTGTGATCGCAGGGACAACGTTAGGCGCCCTGATTTCGTTTCTGGCCTTCATTATTTTGCTGCCGATAGCAGGCATAGGTTAATTCACTCTTCACCGGCTGTAACCTGGGAGGGAGGACAAAATGTGCATAAGGTAAAATGCTACAATCAAAGCCCGTCCTTTGAATGAAGGAGTGATGCGCCATGAGCAGTCTCGATCAAGCCACTCAAACCCAGATCAACAACATCCAGAAGAAGACCGGCAAGTCGCTCGATCAACTGGCCGTCATCGTCCGGAAAAGCGGGCTGACCAAACATGGCGAGATCCGCGATTATCTCAAGCGCGAGCTGAAGCTCGGCCACGGTGACGCCAACACCCTGACGCACGTGGTGCTTAAGTCTGACGGCGCCAGCGCCGCCCAGGGAAAGTCCACGGACAAGCTGTTGGACG
>CAYUUJ010000183.1:0-5375 GCA_964447845.1 uncultured Anaerolineaceae bacterium | reverse complement strand
CCTACATCAGTTGGGCTACCTTCCTGCGTGTGACGCGATCTTCCATGCTGGAGACGCTGCGCATGGAGTATGTGACCACCGCGCGCGCCAAGGGATTGCCCGAGAAGGACGTGATTTTCAAGCACGCACAGCCAAACGCCATGATACCGGTTATTACCCTGGCCGGGTTCAGTGTGGTCGGTTTGCTGGGCGGCGTGGTCATTACCGAGACGGTCTTCAACTATCCCGGCATTGGAGCGGCCGCGGCGGAAGCCGCGGCTCAACTGGACGTGATCGCCACGCTCGGGTTTGCGCTCTTTAACGGCTTTATCCTGATCGTAGCCAACCTTGTTGTCGATGTGTTGTACGCGGTGATCGATCCGCGCGTGCGCCTTTCATAAGGAGCATCCCATGGCTCAAATTGCATCTACCAGCGCTGCTCATCCTCCTATACAAACTGAAGAACTGATCCTCCTGCGAAAGATCGGCCGGCTGGAGCGCCTACTCGGGCCAGAGAATCATCGCGTCGTCACCGGACTGCTGAAGACCCCGGCCTCGATCATGGGTTTCGTCCTGATCGGCTTCTTCGTGATCGTGGCCCTGGCTGCTCCATTGATCATCCCGCCGGTCACGCCCAACGATCCGTACAGGATCCCGCGCGATGGTTTCAGTTCAACCCCACAGCCCCCTGGCTCCCCATGGACCCGGAATACCCCGACCCTGCCCTTCTGGTGGAAGGCGATCATGAAAACGGATCAGATGACCCACGTCCTGGGAACTTCTCAAGGCCAGTATGATGTCTTCTACGGCATCATTTGGGGAACACGGACCGCCTTCCGCACCGGCTTGATCGTGACAATCGCGACCTTCCTGATTGGCATTATTATTGGCTCGGTCTCAGCCTACTACGGCGGCTCGATCGATAACGCCATCATGCGCGTTGTGGACATCTTCCTCACGCTGCCCTTCATTCTGGCGGCCTTGATCCTGGCGGCCATCCTCACACCCAAGATCGGGAAAAGTCTCATTCCGGCCATCATTGCCCTGATCGTGTTCGGATGGATGGGATATTCGCGCATCATACGCGGCGATATCCTGTCGGTCAAAGAGCGCGATTACGTCATGGCGGCCCGCGTGCTCGGTGTTCGTGATGGCCGCATCCTTTTCCGGCACATCCTGCCGAATGCCATCTTCCCCACATTGGTGCTGGCCTCGCTCGCCATCGGCGATGTGGTGCTCTCCTTCGCGGCGCTCTCCTTCCTGGGCATCGGCACCGAGATCGGTTACGCGGATTGGGGGCAGGTGCTTTCCTTAGCCCGCAACTGGATCACTAGCCTCGATTCATATTGGTATATCGTCGTATGGCCGGGCTTGATCCTGGTGCTGTTCGTCATGGGCTGGAACCTGGTGGGTGACGCCCTGCGGGATGTGCTCGACCCCCGCATGCGCGGCAGGACCTAGACGTGTGCAGCTCAAAATAATTTTCAGACTTACTCTGATACCTTTTGGAATAGCGCTGCTTCTGGCAGCGCTATTCTTCGATATGGGCACGGCGGTCTCTTCCCATCCGCAGGCCGGCGTGAGCGCTACACCGGACCGACTGGCGGAACCCACCCTGCCGGCTTCGCCCTCGCAAGCCGATCGCGGCGCGCAGGTCTACTGGCTCTCATGCCTGCCCTGCCACGGAGATGTCGGCCAGGGTCTGACGGATGAATTTCGCGAAGTGTATCCACCGGAAGACCGCGACTGCTGGAGCTCGGGCTGTCATGGGAAGCGACCTTACCCCAACGGCTTCGCAATTCCCACGCACATCGCCGCAATTATCGGGCCGGGCGCACTGCAGAAATTTCCCAACGCAGCCAACCTGCGCGGCTACATTTTTGCGGCCATGCCTTTTTGGAAACCCGGAAGTCTGACGGAGGAACAATCCTGGCAGGTGACCGCCTTCATTTTGCGCGCGAACGGACTGTTGGACGCGCGAGCGGAATTAAACGCCTCCAACGCGGACCGGATCCGGGTCGGCGCGGGAGACGCGTCGCCCACGTCCGGGCCGGGTTCCGCCTCCCCTTTTACAGACACGTCGTGGCCCCTGGTGGCGGGGAGCGTTCTGGTGCTGTCCATCTTGTTCATGTTCGTCTTTATCCGGAGACAAAAGACAATATAATTCACGCTGAATGTTAAGACCTGTGAAGCCTGGGCGGTATAATTGGCAAATTCGGCTTCTGATCAAGGAACTGTAATATGACCTTTCATAAAAATGCGCTGGTGTTCATGGCTGTCTCGCTGCTGCTCGCGGCTTGTGGATTGCCGTTCGGCTCTTCCGAGCCGACGCTGCAACCGACAATCCCTCCGCCTCCCGCGCCGACTCCCACGCCCGCGCCGCGCAATCTGACCGTCTGCCTGGGTGAGGAGCCCAACACGCTGTATCCATTTGGCGGACCGAACGCCGCCGCGCGCAGCGTCCTGGCGGCTGTATATGATGGACCCATCGATATGGTGGGTTATGAATATCAGCCGGTTATTTTGACGCAGCTGCCCTCCTTCGCCAACGGCGACGCGCAGATCTCAAAGCTGGCCGTCACACCGGGCAGTCAGGTGTTGAATGCGGACGGAGCCCTGGTCCTGTTGGAAGCCGGGACGCGCGTTCGCCCTGCAGGCTGCCGCGGCGATGACTGTATTCTGCCATATGATGGCACCAGCGCACTCGAAATGGACCAGATGGTGGTCACCTTCCGCCTGCGCACGGATGTCACCTGGTCGGACGGAACGCCTTTGAGCGCCGAAGACTCGGTCTACGCCTTTACGCTGACCTTGGATGCGGCCACCCCAGGTTCGACCTTTCTGATCGACCGCACCCAGACCTATGAAGCCGCGGACGCGAAAACAGTTCAATGGTGGGGCAAACCCGGATTTATCGATCCCACCTATTTCACCAACTTCTGGTCGCCTGCGCCGAAACATCTTTGGAGCCCATTCTCACCGGCCGAGCTTCTGCAAACGGACATTTCAGCACGCACGCCCGCAGGTTGGGGTCCGTATATCATCCAGGACTGGCTGCCCGCCGATCACATCACCCTGACGAAGAACCCGCAATATTTTCGCAGCACGGACGGTTTCCCCAAGTTCGATACGCTCACCTTTCGCTTCATCGCCGACCCGAATACTGCGATCAGTGAACTGGCAGCCGGCCGATGTGATGTGCTGGATCCCACGGTGCAGCTGGATGGACAAGCGGGTTTACTGCAAGAGTTGAACGCCAGCGCGGAAGTGCAAGCCTTCTTCGCGCCGGGTATGACGATCGAATGGCTCGGTCTCGGCATCACACCAGCCACATACGACGACGGTTTCGATACGCTCTTCGCCAAAGACCGGCCCGATCTATTTGCGGACCTGCGCACGCGCCAGGGCCTGGCGTTTTGCCTCGACCGTCAGAAGGTGGTGGATACCGTCCTGTTCGGGCTGACGAGTGTGCCGACCACGTATCTTCCCCCGGAGCATCCCCTTTACAACAATGCCACCACGCTGTATCCATTCGATCCGGCCACCGGGATTCAGTTGCTGGAGGAAGCCGGCTGGAGAGATACGGATGGAAATCCGGCCACGCCGAGGCAGGCTTCGGGTGTCAAGAATGTCAGAGCAGGCACGCCGCTGGCGCTTAATTACTACACAACCATGGCCACTCAACGACGCCAGGTGGTGGAGATCCTGACTCAGTCGCTGGCACAATGTGGAGTCGGCTTGAATGTGCAATACCTTTCGCAAAACGATCTATATGCACCGGGTCCGGATGGCGTGCTTTTTGGCCGCCGTTTCGATCTGGCAGAATATGCGATGGGGATCAATGGGATCGAGCCGCCCTGCACCTGGTTCAGCAGCACGGATATTCCGAACGTTTCCAATCATTGGATCGGCACCAATGTGACGGGGTATAAGAGCGACGCGTACGATGCCGCCTGCCGCGCCGCGCGCCAGGCGTTACCCGACGAGTCCGCCTATGGCGAGTCGTATCGTCAAACACAGGCCATCTTCTCAGCGGACCTGCCGGCCATCCCGCTTTACTTCCGCCTGCGCGTGGCCGCGGCCCGCCCAGGTGTGTGTCACTTCGATCTCGATCCTTCCGCCAACCCGCTCTGGAACATCGAGGCCTTCGACTATGGCCCTTTGTGCCAAAATTAATAACGGACCTTTGCACACGGATCCCGCGGAGTTTACGGATAAACACGGATTTTTTTAAAGACTTATCCGTGAGAATCCGCAGTATCCGCGTCATCCGTGTGCGAATGGGAATGGATAAGTCAGGCTATGGTTCTTTGCGACTTCGCGTCTTTGCGTTAAGTCTTCTGATCCTCATCATACTCGCCTCCTGCGCGGGGCCTGCGCCTCTGCTCGTTACCCCAACCTCTTCCCCCGCCTCGACCGTCCCCTCCCACGCTCCCGAGATCCGCTTTGCGCTGGTCGGGCAGCCCAGCGATGTCAACGTCTGGTCTCTGTTCGACGAGAGCGGTGCGAGTTACGCCAACTACGCCTTGCATTCTGACGAATACCCGCGCCTGTATCGGCTCTCCATTCCCGCACGCGAGTTTGAACCGTATACTGCGGATGGCATGCCATCGCTCGTAACGCAGGAGGGCGGGTTTTATGTCGCGACGGTCAAGCTGCAGCCGGGCTTGATATGGAGCGATGCTTCGCCGCTCAACGCACAGGACGCAGCCTTCACGATCAATACCGCGCTGGCCTTTCACCTCACCTTCGACTGGCGTTCCGCGTACAACCCCGCCTTGCTGGAGCATGCCGAAGCCGTGGATGATCTAACGCTCAAGTTTGTTTTCAAAGCCCCGATCAATGTAGGCGACTGGCAGTACGGCGCGTTGCAGGGACCGATCGTGAATCAGGTCTACTGGTCACCCAGGGTGGACGCGGCGGCGGCCTTGCTTCCCTCTCCGGAGCTGATCGCTTCATTAGAAGAGATAAAGGCCGAGGCCTCTACTTTTCAGGCGCGCATCGATGCCGATAATGCCCAGCTTCTCACCAGCCTGCCGGACACCGCGACCTATGACGAACTAACGGCGCGCGTCACCCGCAACCAGAACGAACTCAACTCGCTAAACTTCCACCTGGTCAAATTACAGGATGAATATGACGCAGCCATCAGTGCCGCCCGCGCCGCGCTCTTTGCGTTAAGCGACGATGCCGAGCCAACCTTCGGCCCTTTCCTGCGCGCCACACAAAGCGGCGAGACATTCACGCGCCAGGTGAATCCGCTCTATCCATTTGAGAAACCGAATTTCGATCGCGCGACTTATCAGATTTTCCCGGACCAGGTTTCGGCTGTGGCTGCGTTGAAGAATGGGGAAGTGAATGCAATTCTTGATGTGCAAAGTCTTCCATTCGAACTT